>JBKJII010000313.1:0-6356 GCA_046598505.1 Caulobacter sp.
CGAGCTCACCGTGCAGGTCTCCACCAAGCTGAACCGCTCGCACGTGCGGTGCGGGCGAACAGCGCTGATCCTGCCGGCCATGGGGCGCAGCGAGCGCGACCAGACCGGTGGGCGCGACCAGCGGGTCACGGTCGAAGACTCGATGTCGGCCGTGCACGCCTCCCGAGGGCCTCTCAAGCCCGCCAGCGAGCACATCAGGTCCGAGGTGGACATCGTGTGCAGCGTGGCGGAGGCCACGCTCGGCACCGACGGACCGGTGCCGTGGTCTGACTACAGGAGCGACTACTCCAAGATTCGCGAGGCGATCTCCCACGTGGTGCCCGGCTGCGCGGCGTACGACGAGAAGGTGAACCAGCCCGGAGGGTTCGTGCTGCCCCACCCGCCGCGAGACAGCCGCACGTTCCCCACCGAATCCAACAAGGGCATCTTCTCGGCCAGCCCGATGGACGTGATCAACGTGCCGGAGGGCCGGCTGCTGCTGCAGAGCCTGCGCAGCCACGACCAGTACAACACCACCATCTACGGCCTGAACGACCGCTATCGCGGGGTGAAGGGCCGGCGCGACGTGGTCTTCGCCCATCCCGATGACCTCGCCGCGCGGGGCCTGGCGGACGGCGACCGGGTCGATCTGGTGGCCGCCTTCCCGGATGGCGAGGCCGACCGGTCCGTACGCGGTTTCACGGTCGTCGCCCGCGACCTGCCGCGCGGTTGCCTCGCGGCCTACTACCCTGAAGCCAACCCCTTGTTGCCCTTGTCCGAGCGGGACGCCCGCAGTGGCACGCCGGCCTACAAGGCCATGCCTGTCAGGCTGGCGCCGGCGCAATGATCGCGGGTCTCGTCCTCGCCGGTGGCAAGTCCACGCGCTTCGGTAGCGAGAAGGCCGTTGCGGCGCTGGGCGACCGCACCCTGATGGAATGGGCGGTCAGTGTGCTCAAGCCGCACTGCAGCGCCGTCGCGATCAGCACCCACCCTCGCTCCGGCGCGGCCGGCCTGGCCATGCGACTCGGCCACACCGTGATTGCCGACGCGCTCGGCGCCCCGGACGGCCCATTGTCCGGCGTCGCGGCGGGCCTCCGCTGGGCCGCCGGTCAGGGCGCGGAGCATCTGGCCACGCTGCCCTGTGACATGCCCCATGCGCCAGCCGACCTCGTCTCACGGTTGGTCGAGGCGCGGGGCGAAGCCTTCGCTGCCTTTGCGATCGCGATGGACGGCGCCCACCCGCTCTGCGCCGTCTGGAGCGTCGACCTGCTGGCCTCACTGGAGTCCGAACTGGCCCGCGGCCACCCCCCGGTGCAGCAATTCCTCGCCGATGTCGGCGCGGTGGTCGTACGGTTCGACGACGCAGCGGCCTTTGCCAACCTGAACCGGCCGGCCTAGAGCCCGCGCCGGATCTCCAGCCAGGCATTCGCCAGCCGGTCGCGATGCCCGGGATCGGCCACACCGATCAGCGCCTCGGCCCGGCCATCAAGCGTCAGCCCTCGCAGGTCGGCGACCCCATGCTCGGTGATCACCAGCCCGACGTCGGCCCTCGGCACGGACACCGCCGTGGGCGGCAATCGCGGTACGATCCGGCTGACTTCTCCCCGCCGCGCGCTGGCCGGCAGGGCCAGGATCGGCAGGCCGCCCTTCGACAGCCTCGCCCCGCGCAGGAAGTCGGTCAGTCCGCCGACGCCGGAGATCTGCCGACCGTCCTGGAACTCGGCGTTGGCCTGACCGAACAGGTCGATCTCGATGGCCGAGTTGACCGCCACCAGACGCGGGATCTCCGCCAGCACCCGGATGTCATGTGTCACGTTCGACGGCTCGAACCGGATCCGCTCATCTGAACCGCAGCGGTCGTAGAGCGCCCGCGACCCCGCTGCGAGGCCCGTCACCACTTCGATCAGCGCCCCGGAATCCAGCACCGGCAAAAGCGGATCGGTGACCATCCCGGAGTGGATGCGCAGCCCCTTCATCCCCTCCAGCGCAGCGAGCGCCGCGACCCCGGCCTTGCCGACCCCGAACTGCACGCTGGCGCCCTCGGGGATCAGCCCTTGCAGATGGTGTTTGATCGCATCGAAGGCCGGGTCGAGCGTGCCGGTGTCGTAGGTCTGCAACGCGTGCGGCGCATCAACCACGGCGTCGAAGCAGTCCAGCGGCCAAACCGCGCCACGCACGTACGGCATGGCCGGATTGACCAGCGCGATCTTGAAGACGTCTCTCGCCAGCACGGCCGGCGCGAGGTCGCTGGCGACGCCCAGCGAGACATTGCCGTCCGCGTCCGGCGCGCTCACCTGGAATACGGCGAGGTTCAGCGGGGTCTCGCCGAGCCAGCCGTAGGCCTGGAACCAGGTCATCGGCCGCAAACTGAACCGGCCTGCCTCGAAGCTGGCCCGCCAGTCGGCCGACATGAAGGTCCCCTCGGCGCGCGACGTCGCGTGCAGACCGGCCCAGTCGTTGCGGTTGATGCCCGGCACATGAGCCCCGACGAACGTCAGTCCGGCCGCAAGGTCAGGCCGGTCCCGCAGGGTGTCAAACAGCGCCACGGGCTCGCCCGCGCTGCCCGGAATGAATACCCGGCCACCAGCTGGATTCAACCGGCGAGCGATCAATTCGGCCGCCGTGTCGACTGTCAGGCGAATCACGTCATTCTCCGTTCAGACGACGCTTGCAACCATTTGCTGCGCCGAAGTGTTCAAGCGTTGAATACCCGGCCCCGAAAGGACCCTCAGCGTCATGCGCGCCGCAGTCGATCACCCCTACGACGTCCTCAAGCCGTTCCTGTGGATCGCCGGCATCGCCTTCGCCAGCGGCTTCCTCGGCTACGTCGGCCTGCACGGCATTCCGGCCTAGCCGGCGCCAGTAGAGCCGAAGCCGCCCGCGCCCCGCGCGGTCTCGTCGAGGTTCGTCACGACCTGCCAGATCGCCGCCGCCACAGGCGCGATCACCAGCTGGGCGATCCGGTCGCCCCGCCTGATGACGAAGTCCTCTTCCCCCAGATTGATCAGAATGACCTTCACCTCGCCGCGGTAGTCCGCATCGATGGTGCCCGGCGTGTTGAGGCAGGTGATCCCGGCCTTGGCCGCCAGTCCCGAACGCGGCCGCACCTGCGCCTCGAACCCGGCGGGCACGGCGAAGGACAGGCCGGTCGGGACCATCGCCCGCGCCATCGGCCGGAGCGTCACCGGCTCGCCATCGGCCACGGCCGCCCGCAGGTCCATGCCGGCCGCCAGCGGGGTCTCATAGGCCGGCAACGGCAGCCCCGCGGCATGGGACAACTGGACGACGGGAATGGTCGGGGTCACGTCAATGCCTTCGCGATGCGGGCGGCCAGATCGGCGGCCACATGGTCCTTGTGGGCGCGGTCCCAGCGCTCGACCCCCTTGCGGGTGATCAGCAGCACCGCATTTTCTTCGCCGCCCATGACGCCGGGCTCGGTCACGTCGTTGGCGATGATCCAGTCGCAGCCCTTGCGGGCCAGCTTGGCCTTGGCGTGCATCTCGACATCGTTGGTCTCCGCCGCGAAGCCGACGACCAGCTTCGGCCGGGCCGGGCCGGTCGCCGAAAGCGTCGCCAGGATGTCCGGGTTCTCGACCAGGGTCAGGGTCGGCGGGCCGTCCTTGCCCTTCTTCAGCTTGACGCTGAACGCCTCGTCGGGCCGCCAGTCGGCGACGGCGGCGACGCAGACCGCCACATCCGCCGGCAGCGCCGCCTGGCTGGCGGCCAGCATGTCCCGGGCTGATTCCACATCGACGCGCGTCACGCCCGGCGGCGTCGGCAGGCTCACCGGCCCCGACACCAGCGTCACCCGCGCGCCCAGCTGCGCCAGCGCTCCGGCGATAGCGTAGCCCTGCCGTCCGCTCGAGCGGTTGGTCAGCAGCCGCACGGGATCGAGGGCCTCGGCCGTCGGCCCGGCCGTCACCAGCGCATGTCTACCGGCTAAAGGGCGGGCGGCGGGCCCCTCCAGCAGGCCCTGGATCGCGTTGAAGATCACCTCCGGCTCAGCCATCCGGCCAAACCCGAACTCGCCGCAGGCCATGGCGCCCTCGTCCGGCCCGATGAAATGGACGCCGTCACCCTTGAGGGTCGCCAGGTTCCGCCGCGTTGCGGCGTGCTGCCACATCCGCACGTTCATCGCCGGCGCCATCAGCACCGGCTTGTCGGTCGCCAGCAGGGTCGTCGATGCCAGATCGCCGGCCAGGCCGTGGGCCGCCCTGGCCATCAGGTCCGCCGTCGCCGGAGCCACGACCACCAGGTCGGCCGAACGGCTGAGCTCGATATGCCCCATCTCGGCTTCGTCGGTGAGGGAGAACAACTCGCTGTAGACCTTGTCCTCGGACAGCGCCGACAGGGACAGCGGCGTGACGAACTGCGACCCGGCGGCGGTCAGGATCGGCCGCACGGCCACCCCCGCCTTGCGCAGCAGGCGCGTCAGCTCCAGCGCCTTGTAGGCGGCGATGCCGCCCCCGACGATCAGCAGAACCCGCCGCTCAGCCAAACCTGTGTCTCCACAACGCCGTGAAACCCGCAGGCTGCATACGACGACGCGCAGCGCTTGACCAATCCCGAAAGCCGTGTTCTTGATCTGTTCAAATACACGCTTAGATGGCAACAGAAGGTGTGATCATGGTGGGATTGTTCAGATTTGCGTCGGTGGTATCCGTGACCGCCCTGCTGACGGCCTGTGACGGCGGGGCCTCGGCCGTGCCTGTGCACCGGGCCTCGGCGGAACCGCCGCCCGGGGCCGCTTCGGACGGAGCCTCCGTCAGCCTGACCGCCGCTGAGGCGCGGACAGCGCCGGTCCGGCGGATCGACGGCAAGCCGATGTGGTCGGCCAGCCGACGGTTCACGGCCGACCAGAACGCCGAGCGCAACTTCAAGCGCAACGGCGCGGCCTTCGGAGCGGACACGCTGGACGCCTACGTCCACAAGGCCCACGCCTTCGTGACCAGGCCGCCGAAGGGGGCCCAGAGCCTGAAGCGGGCCAACGGCGACACCCTGATCTATGATCCGGCCAGCAATGTCTTCGCCGTGGCCACGCGCGACGGTGCGCCGCGCACGATGTTCAAGCCCGATGAAGGTCCGGAGTACTGGACCCGGGTGAAGGCCCTTGAGGCTGAAGGTGGCGCGCGGCGAACGCGGGACGACAGCTAACCCAGCAGGCGCGCCAGCACGAAGGCGGCCCCGGCGATGGCTGCGCCGGCGGCCAACCAGGCCATGCCAGACACGGTCGGGGCGGGCGCCAGGATCACAGGCTGGGCGGTCGCATCGTTCTCGGCCATCCGGGCGATGGCGCTAACAGCCCGCAGAGCCTCGTCCGCGAACTCCTTCATCCGGGCGACGGGGGACAGTTCGCGGGCGATCCAGCGACGGACGACCGGATCGGCGGCCGCCCACAGGTCGTGGTCGGGCCATAGCCGGCGGGCGACACCCTCGACGGTGACCATGGTCTTCTGCAGCAGCACCAGCTCGGGCCGCAGCCGCATGTCGAACAGAGCGGTTATCTCGAACAGCAGCGACAACAGCCGGCTCATGGAGAGCTCGCTGGCCGCCCGGCCGAACACCGGCTCGCCGACCGCGCGGAGAGCCTGGGCGAAGGCGTCCGGATCATGGTGCGCGGGCACATAGCCGGCGTCGAAGTGCGCCTTCGACACCCGCGCATAGTCCCGCGTGAGGAAGCCGTAGAGGATCTCGGCCAGATAGCGCCGGGTCTCCGGCGGCAGGCGTCCGACGATACCGAAATCGACCGCCACGATGCCGGTCGGCGGCACGACGAACAGGTTCCCCTCATGCAGGTCGGCATGGAACACGCCGTGGTCCAGCGCCTGGGCCAGGAAGGCGCGGATCAGGTTGTCGGCCACCGCCTTGCGATCCAGCCCGGGCGCGTCGAGCGTCGCCGGGTCCGACAGCGGCAGGCCGTCGACCCATTCCAGCGTCAGCACCCGCCTGGCCACGCCGTCCCAGATCACCCTGGGCGCGCGCATCCAGCTGTCGCGGTTCATGATCTCGGTCAGCTCGGCGGCGCCGGCAGCCTCGAAGCGCATGTCCAGTTCCAGCTGCAGCGAGCGGACCACGGTCTCGGCGAAGGCGACCGGCTCCAGCCGCCGCGCGGGCGGGACCAGCCCTTCGATCAGACGGCCCGCCATGCGCAGGGTGGCGCTGTCGTCAGCCACGCGCCGTTCGATGCCCGGGCGCAGGATCTTGACCGCTACTTCCCGGCCATCGGCCATGGTTGCGCGGTGGGCCTGGGCCAGAGAGGCGGCGGCGACGGGCTCGCCGAACACCGGGAACAGCTCGGCCAGCGGCCTGCCCAGTTCCCGGTGTTCGGCGAGCCCGTCGCCGCCGCCTCTCTGGCCCAGGCCCACCGCGCAACCATG
>JBKJII010000399.1:0-18000 GCA_046598505.1 Caulobacter sp.
GTTACGCGCTGGCCCGGTCGAGCCGGGCAATATGCGCCGGATCCAGCGAAAGACGTGCGGCGCCCATCAGCTCCTCAAGCTGAATGAGGCTGGTGGCGCTGGCGATCGGCGCGGCGACAGCCGGACGGGCCATAACCCAGGCGAGGGCGGCCTGGGCGGGCGTAGCGTTCAGGTCCGCCGCCACCGCATCGAGCGCGGCCAGGACTTTCGGTCCCTTCTCGCCTTCGAGATGCTTCTTCATGCCGCCGCCGCGCGGACTCTTGCCGAGGTCTTCCATCGACCGGTACTTGCCCGTCAGGAAGCCGCTGGCGAGGCCGTAGTAGCTGATGATGCTGACGTGTTCGGCGAGGCAGAGCTGCTGCAGCGGGCCCTCGATGGCGCGATCCATGAGGTTGTAGGCCGGCTGCAGCGTGTCGTAGCGCGGCAAGCCGCCGGCCTTGCTGGCGGCCCCGGCGGACGCCAGGCGGTCGGTCTCGAAGTTGGAGGCGCCGATCGCGCGCACCTTCCCGGCCTTCACCAGTCGATCGTACGCTTCCAGCGTCTCGTCCTGCGGCGCGTCGGCGTCGTCGCGATGTGACTGGTAGAGGTCGATGTAGTCGGTCTGCAGCCGCGTCAGCGAGCCCTCGCAGGCGGCGATGATATTCTTTGCAGACAGGCCCGGCTGGACCGGCCACATGCCGACCTTGGTGGCGATCACCACGTCGTCGCGCCTGCCGCGGCCCTTGAGCCAGGTCCCGAGCACCTTCTCGGAGTCGCCGCCGGTGTTGCCGGGCACCCAGGCCGAATAGACGTCCGCCGTATCGATGGCGTTGAAGCCACCGGCGACGAAGGCGTCGAGAATGGCGTGTGACGTCTTTTCGTCGGCCGTCCAGCCAAACACATTGCCGCCCAGCATCAGCGGAGCGATCGACAGGCCAGAGCGGCCGAGGGGGCGGTATTCCATGGCAATGTTCCCTCTCCCGGCGGGAGAGGGAGGGACCCGCCGCGAAGCGGTGGGAGGGTGAGGGATTACGCCCTCACCCTGCAAGCCCCTTAACCCCTCAACCTCCAACGCCACAGGCGTGGGCCCCTCCTTCTCCCTGTGGGAGAAGGGAACTCAGGCCGCCTTCACCGCTTCTCCGTCATAGACCGGCGCGTCCTGCGGCGGCAGGGCGGGCTTGCCGAGAATCACGTCGCTGATCTTCTCGGCGATCATCATCGTCGGGGCGTTGGTGTTGCCGCCGATCAAGGTCGGCATGACCGAGGCGTCGATGACGCGCAGGCCCTCCAGGCCGATGACCTTCAGCTCCATATCGACCACGGCCTGGGCGTCGCCGGCCACACCCATCCGGCAGGTGCCGACCGGGTGGTAGATGGTTTCGGCGTTGGCGCGGATCCAGGCGTCGATCTCGTCGTCGGTCTGGACCGCCTTGCCCGGCGAGTATTCCTCGCCGCGATACGGGTCGAGCGCCGGCTGGGCGGCGACCTTGCGGGCCATCTTCAGCCCTTCGCGCACCGCGCGACGATCCTCTTCGGTGGCGAGATAGTTGGCGAAGATCGTCGGATCATCGGTCGGATCCGCCGAGCGAAGGCCGACCTTGCCACGGCTTTCCGGTCGCAACTGGCAGACGTGCAGGGTGAAGCCGTCCTTCTGGACCACGGTCTTGCCATGGTTCTGCATGATCGCCAGCACGGTGTGGAACTGCAGGTCGGGCCGGTCGAGATCAGGCCGCGAGCGCAGGAAGGCGCCCGACTCCAGCATCTGCTGGCGGCCGGCGCCCTTCTTGAACAGCAGGTAGCTGAGGCCGGTGACCAGCGTTTTGAGGCCCTTTGTCCGCGAATAGGCGGTGATCGGCAGCGGACATTCCCAGGAAATGCAGATGTCCAGGTGGTCCTGCAGGTTCTTGCCCACGCCCGGCAGGGCGTGCAGCACCTTGATGCCGTGCGGCGTCAGGTCTTCCGGATCACCGATGCCGGACAGCTGCAGGATCTGCGGCGACTGCACCGCGCCGGCGCAGACCAGCACTTCGGCCCTGGCGTTGACGGTGACCTTTTGACCTTCAACCAGATATTCGACGCCGGAGACGCGCTTGCCGTCGAGGATCAGGCGGCTGGTCCGGGCGCCGGTGACGCAGGTCAGGTTCGGGCGCTTGAGGGCCGGATAGAGGTAGGCCTTGGAGGAACTCCAGCGTTCGCCGTCCTTGATGGTCAGCTGGTACGGCCCCCAGCCCTCCTGCTGGAAGCCGTTGAAGTCAGTGGTGGTCATGTAGCCGGCCTGGGCGCCGGCCTTGATGGTCGAGGAGTAGATCGGGTTGGGGGTCGAGGCCTTGGAGACGTGCAGCGGGCCGTCGCCGCCATGCCACGCATCCCCGCCGCCTTCGAGGCTTTCGGAGCGCTTGAAGTAGGGCAGCACGTCGGCATAGCCCCAGCCGGTCAGGCCCATCTGCCGCCACTGGTCATAGTCCCGGGCGTGGCCGCGGATGTAGACCATGCCGTTGATCGAGGACGACCCGCCCCAGCCCTTGCCGCGCGGCCACCAGAGCTTGCGGCCCTCGAGGTTCGGCTCGGCCTCGGTCCAGAAGCCCCAGTTATATACACCCTTGTCTTTAATTAGACTGCCAACGCCGGCGGGCATCTTGACGAGGATCGAGTTGTCCTTGCCGCCGGCCTCCAGCAGCAGGACCGTCTTGGTCCCGTCAGCGGTCAGGCGGTTGGCCAGTACGCAGCCGGCCGAGCCGGCGCCGATGATGATGTAGTCGTATTGGTCGGCCACTTGGGCGTCTCCCCGGGGCAGGTTATCGTTGTTCAGGGATTAGTGACGCCGGCGTCAGCTTTGGGCAACGAGAAAAGGGAGGGCCGCGAAGCCCTCCCCTCTCTTTCGTCGATCCAGACCGCCCTAGTTGTAGAAGGTCTGGCTTCTGGCCGTCCCGCGCATGAAGCCGAGCAGTTCGCCGTTGTCGATGTGGAGCGTGTTGTTGGCCGTGTCCGCGTCGTCATTGCAGCGGTTGCCATCGATCAGGATGTCGGGGTCGTAGCCGATGAACAGGTCGACATGGCCGGCGAACTCGAAATCGTCGAAGGCGTTGGGGATCACCGGCGTGGTGAAGCGCGCCATCGTGCCGCCGACGGCGGCGACGCCCGTCATCGGACGGTCGCTGACGAAGGTCCGGCCGGTGTTGGCATTCTGGGCCCGCAGATGCGCGCCCTGCTGGTTGGCGCCGGACCGCCAGGCCGAGGGGCCGTTGTTGACGATCAGGTAGCTGATCCTCACGTCACCGCGCCGCGCGCCCTTGGTCAGGGTGACGCTGACGATGGCCGGGTCCGGCGTACACAGTAGCGACAGGGTCGGCAGAGTCGTCCCGACCGGGATATTGGCGTTGGGTGTGAAGCCCTTGGGCGCGATCGGCCCGGCGACGGTGGAGGTCGCAACGGCCATCGTGGCGATGACGCTGGCGACGGTAAGCGTGGTCCTGAACATGTTAGCCTCCTCTTGGCCCCGCGAATGATTTCGCTGAGGGGGAGGCTGCGACCCCTCGGCTGAACGGCTCCGGAGGTCAAAAGTTACGCATTGTTCATATTGAACGAACGGCGATCCGCCGAAGACGGCGGGAATGAGGCAGCTGAAAGTCCTTTCCTGCAAGGCCTTGAGCGGGAATACTCGGTGACATGATCGCCCGCCGCGCCGTCCTCGCCGCCGCCCTTGTCCCGCTCATTCCAGAGGCCGCAATGGCTGAATCGTCAGAAAAATACGGCCTGTTCGGCAAGATGACCGCCGCGCCCGGCAAGCGGGATGAGCTGGTCGGCTACCTGCTGGCCGGCACCGGCGCGATGCCCGGCTGCCTGATCTACATCGTCGCCAATGATCCGACAGACCCGGACTCGATCTGGATCAACGAGGTCTGGGCCAGCAAGCAACAGCACGGCGACTCGCTGAAGCTGCCGGCCGTGCAAGCCGCCATCGCCAAGGCCCGCCCGATTATCGCCGGCTTCGGCCCGGAGCGGTTCGAGACGATGCCGGTGGGCGGGGTGGGGCTTCCCTAGGAGCGCTTCTTGCCGCGAGGCGGGAGGCGGTCCAGAACGCTCGTTCCTTGACTTTCCCATGCTGCACTGCCACATGCAGCCCGTCGCGGAGCATTCCGCGCTATCGGTCTGACCCGGCCGCGTATGGAACCTAAAGGTTCCGCCTGGGTCTAGGATACCGATCCTCCCCATAGCGACGCCATACGCGGGGCGTTTCCCAAACTGACCCCGCTTCGCCCGCAGACCGTCTGGTCCTGCGGCGCAAGTCGCATTTGAAAGACTATTCTTGACCAATTTTGCCTCGCTTGGCCTCGCCAAGCCGCTGCTCTCCGCGCTTGCCGCCGAGGGCTACACCACCCCTACCCCGATCCAGTTGCAGGCCATCCCGCTGGTGATGGACGGCAAGGACGTGCTGGGCATCGCCCAGACCGGCACCGGCAAGACCGCCGCCTTCGCCCTGCCGATCCTGCATCGCCTGGCCGAGAACCGCCGTCCGGCCCCGCGCCGCGGCTGCCGCTGCCTGGTCCTGTCGCCCACCCGTGAACTGGCCACCCAGATCGCCGAGAGCTTCCGCACCTATGGCGCCGGCATGGGCCTTTCGGTCACCGTCGTGTTTGGCGGTGTGAAGTACGGCCCGCAGGTCCGCGCCCTCGCGGCCGGCGTCGACGTGCTGGTGGCCACGCCCGGCCGCCTGATCGACCACATCAACGAGAAGGTCGCCAACCTCTCGGAAGTCGAGGTCTTCGTGCTCGACGAGGCCGACCAGATGCTCGACATGGGCTTCGTGATGCCGATCCGTCGCATCGCCAAGACCCTGCCGCGCGTGCGTCAGAACCTGTTCTTCTCGGCCACCATGCCCTCGGAAATCGAGAAGCTGGCCGCGGAACTGCTGAACCCGAACCCCTCAAAGGTCTCGGTCACGCCCTCGGCGACCACCGTCGAGAAGATCGAGCAGAAGATCCTGTTCATCGAGACGGCCCGCAAGCGCGTGCTGCTGGCCGAGCTGTTCGATGATCCCGCGATGAAGCGCGTGCTGGTGTTCACACGCACCAAGCGCGGCGCCGACCGCGTCGCCAAGGGTCTGACGACCATCGGCATCGAGGCTGCCTCGATCCACGGCGACAAGAGCCAGGGCCAGCGTGAGCGCGCCCTCGCCGAGTTCAAGGCCGGCAAGATGCGCGCCCTGGTGGCCACCGACATCGCCGCCCGCGGCATCGATGTGGACGGCGTTTCGCACGTCATCCAGTTCGAGCTGCCCAACGTGCCGGAAGCGTACGTGCACCGCATCGGCCGGACCGCCCGTGCCGGCGCGGGCGGCGCGGCCATCTCGCTGGTGGCCGACGACGAGCGCAACCTGCTGCGCGACATCCAGAAGGTCACCCGCCAGGTGATCCCGGCCTGGGACCGTCGCAACGACAAGGTGCTGGCCCAGGCCCAGGCCGCCATGGCCTCGGTCGAACCCGAAAAGCCCTACCGCGATCCGCGCGCGACCAACGGTCGTGGCGGTCAGCCGGGTCGCAACAAGAAGCCTGCCGCGCTCGACGCCGCCGGCAAGGCCCAGCCCGATCGCGGCCAGCGCGCCCGTCACCGGCCGGCAGGCTACGACCCGCTGGTGCTGGTCGCGGCCGGCGGCGACGCCGCCCCGAAGCGCAAGAAGCCCCGCAACCGCGGTCGCCGGCCCAACGCCGGTGGCGGCGCGGCGGTCGCCTCCTAGATGACAAAAGGGCGGCCCCGGAAACGGAGCCGCCCTTCTTCATTTTATCCTCTCCCGGAGGGAGAGGTGGCCCGGCGGAGCCGGGTCGGAGAGGGAAGAGCCGCTCGCGATCAGCCTGGCCCGGCTGGCGACTCCCTCTTCCGACCTGCTGCGCAGGCCACCTTCTCCCTCCGGGAGAAGGAAATCATTTCCCCTGCCACTGCGGCGCGCGTTTCTGCGCGAACGCCATCGGGCCTTCCTTGAAGTCCTCCGAGCGGAACAGCGCGCTCACGGCCGGGAACTTGAACTGGCCGCCGATGGCTTCGGGCAGGGTCTGATCGAGGCCCTGCATCACCGCCTGCTTGCTGGCCCGGATCGACATCGGGCTGCACTCACAGATCATCTGCGCCCATTTGCGCGCCTCGGCCATCAGGTCGGCGGCCGGGACGACGGCGTTGACGAAGCCCAGCGCCTGGCCCTCGGCCGCCGGCACCCGACGGGCGGTCAGGATCATGCCCATGGCGCGCTTGAGGCCGATCTGCCGCGGCAGACGGTGCAGGCCGCCGGCCAGCGCCGCGAGGCCCACCTTCGGCTCCGGCAGGGCGAACACCGCTGTCTCGGCGGCGATGACGATGTCGCAGGCCAGCGCGATCTCGAACCCGCCGCCCATGGCCACGCCGTTGACCGCCGCGATCAGCGGCTTGTCGAGGTCGAAGCGGCTGGTCAGGCCCGCAAAGCCGGACGGCGGACTGCCCATCTTGCCGCCGGTCGCCTGGTGCTTCAGGTCGTTGCCGGCGGAGAAGGCTCGCTCGCCGGCGCCGGTGACGATGCCGACCCACTGCTCCGGATCGGCGGCGAAGGCGTTGAACGCCTCATCAAGCTCGAAATGCATCGGCGAATGGAGGGCGTTCATCACCTCCGGCCGGTTGAGTGTGAAGATGGTGACCGGCCCCTCGCGGTCGACCGTGATGAATTCGTAGGCCATTTTACATCGCTCCCGTGTTTGGCGCGAAGGTCAGCGCCCTTCCCTACCGTCCGTCAACGTGCGTCCTTCGAGACGCGATCCGGAGGGATCGCTCCTCAGGATGACGAGGAGGGTCGGGCTTCATAAATGGTCGTCATGGTGAGGAGCGGCCCCTCAGGGTCGCGTCTCGAACCACCCACCGTCAACGCTCCGCCAACTCCCGCCGGAACCGCTTCCAGTTCTGGACATAGTGCAGGGCCGAGGCCTTGAGCACCAAGGCCTGCTGTTCGCCGACCTCGCGGACCACCTTGCCCGGGGCGCCCATGACCAGGCTGTTGTCGGGGATCTCCTTGCCCTCCGGAATCAGCGCGCCGGCGCCGATCAGGCAGTTGCGACCTATCTTCGCGCCGTTGAGGATGATCGAGCCGATGCCGATCAGGCTGTTGTCGCCGATGGTGCAGCCGTGAAGCATCACCATGTGACCAACTGTGACGTTTGCCCCGATGACCAGGGGGATTCCGTGATCGGCATGAAGCACAGAACCGTCCTGGACATTGCTGTTTTCGCCGATCGTCAGGGTATCGGTGTCACCTCTAGCCACCGCACCCCACCAGATGCTGGCATTCTTCTTCAAAATTACATCACCCATCACGGACGCTGTCGGGGCTATCCAGTATTCGTCTTCCGTGGGTAGCTGTGGCGCCATGGCGCCTAAAGCATAAACAGTCATCCGTAGACCCCGTATATTTGAAATGGTCGCTTGATTAACGAGTCGGAAACCAAGTTAGCATCATCCTAGTCAGGCGATTCGAGGGGGTGAAATCCTTCTCGCTTCCCGCCGCGGACATTTGTTCGCGGTCTCCTGACGACGGAGAACCGGGTGCCGCGTATCGTGTTTCGGCGTCATTGGGCGCCGCCAGTTTCGCGAAGCTGCAGTGAGCCGCCGGGCCACGCACGCGCCATCCCCTCTGTCATGTCGAACCAAGGGCGAGCCGTTCCGGCGTCGCCCTTTTTTCTTGCCCCACTGGAGGCCACTCAATGACCAAGCGTGCCCTGAAGCGGACCGTGCGCGAAGGCGCATTCGATCAGAGCCAGTTCCATAGCGACGATGGCAAGGTTCGCCGTCTGCCGGTCGGAAATGGCTGGTCGCCGCTCGGTCGTGATGAGGATCGCGAGCAGGGGTATCTCAAGACAATAAAACCAAAATCAGAGGGCCAGGAGGAGCTGATCAAGGCGATCGACGCCAAGAACCTGGTCATGGCGCTGGGTCCGGCGGGGACCGGCAAGACCTATCTGGCCATTGCCAAGGCGGTCGAGTCGCTCGAAGCCGGCAAGGTGGCCAAGATCGTGCTGTCCCGCCCCGCCGTCGAGGCCGGCGAGTCGATCGGCTATCTGCCCGGCGACATGGAAGACAAGCTGGCCCCCTATCTGCGGCCGCTCTACGACGCCCTGTCCGACCGCCTCTCGATGAAGCGGGTACGGGCCCTGATCGCCGAGGGGGCCATCGAGATCGCGCCGGTCGGATACATGCGCGGCCGCACGCTGAACAACGCCTTCGTGGTCATCGATGAGGCCCAGAACTGCACCTACGGCCAACTGAAGATGCTGCTGACCCGACTGGGCTGGCATTCCACGATGGTGGTGACGGGCGATCCCAACCAGTCGGACCTGCTGAACGGCCTGTCGGGCCTGGGCGACGTGGCCGACCGCTTCGAGGCCGTGCCCAACATCGCCGTGGTGCGTCTGGCCGAACAGGATATCGTGCGTCACCCGCTGGTCGCGGAGATGCTGCACGTCCTCTAGAATCAGCAGTCCAGGGGCGGGGTCGCCGCAGCGGCTCCGCCCGAAGACGTCAGGCTTGGCCGTCGCCGCTACCGCCACGCCGGCTAATCGCCAGCCCGACGAGCGCCACGGCCGCAGCCACCAGGGCCGTCGCGGCCACCGGGTGGTCCTTCGCGGCCTTGGCGACGTCCTTGGCCGCATCCTTGACCGCGGGAACGGCTTTCGTGCGCGCCTCTTCCACCAGCCGCTCGGTCGCCCTGGTCAGGTCCGCCACGGCCTTGTCCATCGCGTCATGGCTGTCTTCGCCGACGTGGCGGGCCGCCTTTTTCAACGCGTGGAGCGCGTCGTCGAGAAAGTCGTCGCCTTCGCGGACGGCGGTCTTGATGATCGACTTGGGCATGGGAGTCTCCGCTGGAGAAGGCCTCTGAACGGCCGCCCTTCGTACTAGGTTCCGCCCCGTCCGCTCGCGTTGATGGATATCAAACCGGCTCCAGCCATCCCTGGTAGCGAACGATCAGACCCGTGAGCGGATGGCTGATCTCGACGAAGAAGCGAAACCGGTCGTCCCCGACGGCCTCCCAGGCCGTGACGACCGGCGCCGTCCAATCCGGCATTGTCACGCCGTACAGCCTCCAGCCCCGCAGGCGCAGGTTCAGGCGCTTGCCGTCCCAGGTCAGGACCATCGGAAAGGCCGCCGGGCCGAAGCGTTCAAGCAGCCGGCGTTCCCGGCCGGTTTCCTGTGTGCTCTGGAAGACATGGCCCCCAAAATCGCGGCGCCAGACTTCGACGTCCCCGCGGCGCGAGATGTCGACGCGCACCGCGACATCGTCCGCCGCCGGCGGGAAACCGGCAAACCGCCCAACCATCCGGGCCAGAAGCCCCTCACCGCGCTCGACCTTCGCCCGGCCAGCCGCCGACAGCGACGCGTCAAGCGCATGCATGCGCCGAAGCGGTTCCGGCAGACCGGTCCAGGCTCCGCCGAGCAGGCGGGCATAGAGCCAGGTCGGGTGAGCCCGCTTGCGGGCGGCTTCCGGTTCGGCCGCCGCCGGAGACACCACTACTCGAGGTCTTCGGCGAGGATCGCCATCTCGAACATGAACGAGCCCGGCTCGTCCTCATCCTCATAGATCACGCCGATGAACTCGCCCTTGAGCTCGACTTCGGCGGAATCCTTCTGCTTGCGGGCGATGACGGCAACGTGCGGGTTGCCGAAAGTGCGCTTCAGGTGGGCTTCGACCTGTTTGATATGCTTGTCGTCCACGGCGTCGCTCCGGGCATGGGGATTGGCTGCGGAACCTAGAGCGGCCGCGACGAAAGGGGAAACGCGTTTTGCCCTCCGTCCCCGGTTATTTCGGAAAACGAATGCCCGCGGTTCAGATGCTGTAGTCGTAGATCTCGTCGGCCAGGGTGTGATCCATGGTCCGCGCGGGCTCTTCGCAGGTCGGGCAGTTGACCAAGCGGGCCGGAACGCCGGCGGCCGTGCAGTGGGCCGGGACATTCTTCAGCACCACCGAGCCGGACGCCACCTTGGCGTAGTCGCCGACGTGGATATTGCCCAGCACCTTGGCCCCGGCGCCCAGCAGGACACCCCTGCCGATCTTGGGATGGCGGTCGCCACGCTCCGCCCCTGTGCCGCCCAGAGTCACGCCGTGCAGCATGGAGACGTCGTCGCCGACGACGGCCGTCTCGCCGATGACAATGCCCGTGCCGTGGTCGAAGAAGATGCCCTTGCCCAGCCTGGCGGCCGGGTGAATGTCGACCTGGAAGACCTCGCTCATCTTGCTTTGAAGATAGAAGGCCAGGGTGTCGCGGCTGTGGGTCCACAGCCAGTGGGCCACGCGATGGGTCTGCAGGGCCTGGAACCCCTTGAAGAACAGGAACGGCTGAACGTAGCCCTTGCAGGCCGGATCGCGCTCGAACACGGCCTTGAGATCTGCCTCGGCGGCCGCGATCAGCGACGGATCGGCCTCGTAGGCCTCGTCGGCGATCTCGCGGGCGCTCATGGCGCGCAGCTCCTGATCGCCGATCTTGCGCGCGAACTGGTAGGACAGGGCCTCGGCCATCGAGCCGTGCGACAGGATCACCGCGTTGAGCAGACTGCCCAGGGTGGGCTCATCCTTGACGGCGCGCTCCGCTTCGTTGCGCAGGGCAGCCCAGACGGGCGGCGCTATCGACGCCTCGACAAGTTCAAACTGTCTGGCCATGGCGGCCTCCCACAATCCCCAGCGGCGACTATAGCACAATGGTTGCTATTTCACCGGCACGACGCCCTTTGGCCTCATATGGGATGCAAACCCGCGTTCGCCAAGGACTCGCGGATCGCACCGCCGTCAGGGGAGGTTTCCCTTCATCCCGGAAAGGCTTTAGCCTCATGCTCATGCGCCTCTGGATCTCGCTGACCTTCGCCGCCGCCCTCACCGTTTCGACCGCGCTGCCCGCAGCCGCCGCCGAAAAGCCGCTGACCCGAGACAGCCTCCTGACTGTTCTCAAGGCGCAGCAGGTCTGGTGTTCAGCATGGCGCGACACGGACCAGAGCTGCGAGGACATCGCCTTCATCGACGTACTGCCCGGCAACAAGGTCAGCCAGGTCAGCCGCTACCGCATGTCGGCAGAGCCGAACCTGGAGATGGTCGTTCGCGAGACCATCAACATCGAGGACGGGGCCCTGTGCTCGACGTTCCGCTTCGACGATCTCGAAATTGTCGTTCTGATGGATGACGAGCCGGCGCCGATGGAACAGGCCGGACCAATCCTGGCGATCCTCGCCCAGTCGATGGCCCACCTCGAAGGCAAGAAGTCGTGCGAGGCCTATGTTCGTGACGACGCGACAGGCGAATTGAGGGGCCATGTCACGCTCGACGGCGAGGCCGCGCCGGAGTTCGACTCGACCTACCGGCTGATCAAGCCTGACACCCGCATCCTGCTTCGTCCGATGTTCGAGCACGAAGACGAACCCACCGCCGTCTAGGGTCGCCATGAATTCCGATCTGCCTGCCGCGCCGGCTTTCGGCGATTCCCTGCCCGTGGCGGAAGCGCCGGAGGTCCTGGCGTTTCTGGCCTGGAGGCGGTCGGCGTCTGCGCTGTCGCTGCGGTCGCCCGGCCCCTCCGACGAGCAGTTGAAGGACCTGCTGACCCTGGCCGCACGCGTTCCTGACCACGGCAAGCTGGCGCCGTGGCGGTTCATCATCCTGGACGGTGAAGGCAAGACGGCGCTGGCCAGCAAACTCGAAGCGATCGCCCGGACCCGCCCGGACGGCCCCAGGCTGACGGCCAAACTCGGCAAGCTGAAGGCCCCGCCGATGGGCGTCGCCGTGGTCTCGCGCACTGTCGCGGGCGATATCCCGGCCTGGGAGCAACAGCTGTCGGCCGGCGCGGTCTGCACCACGCTGCTCTATGCCACCGCCGCCATGGGCTTCGGCGCCAACTGGATCACCGACTGGTACGCCTATGACCCCGACGCGCGCGTTGTGCTGGGCCTGGCCGACAACGAACAGGTGGCCGGCTTTGTGTTCATCGGAACGCCCGCCGAAGCGCCGCAAGAACGGGTCCGGCCCGATTTGGCGACGCTGACGACGACGTGGGCGCCGTGAGCGGCCCCCTGGTCGGGGCCAGTGACGGCGTCGCCTTCGAGGATGGACCCGATTGCGGCCGGGTGCTGCTTTTCGGAAGAGATACGGGCGGCAGACATTCGCTGATGGAATATCGAGTGGCTGTGCGCGAGGCGGTTGATCGGGCCGACTTTGGCGTTCATCGCCATGGCGATATCGAGGAAACCTTCCTGGTCCGTCGCGGCACGCTCCGCTTCCTCCTGGGCGAGGAAGAGTTTGATCTGACCGCGGGTGACCTGGTGAACGTTCCTCCCGGAATGCGGCACGGGTTCGTCAATCGGTCCGGCGAGCCCGTGGATCTACTTGTCGCCTTTCACCCGGGCGGATTCGAAGAGCTCTTCATCACCCACCGGTCGGATCAGTCTCCGCCTCCGAGGCCGAACGGCTTTGTCGAGGATGCGCGCCGCCGGTTCGCGTCCGTGTTCGAAGACTAACCGCGGCCCCGATACGGCGCGACGCCCTGGTCCGGGACCCACAGGCCCTCCGGCGCCGGCCCGGTCTGCCAGAACACATCGATCGGAATGCCGCCGCGCGGATACCAGTAGCCGCCGATCCGCAGCCAGCGCGGCTGGGCCACCTCGACGATCCTGCGACCTATCGCGACGGTGCAGTCCTCGTGGAAAGCGCCGTGATTGCGGAACGCGCCGAGATACAGCTTCAGCGACTTGGACTCTATCAGCCAGTCGGCCGGCGCGTAGTCGATCACGAGGTGGGCAAAGTCTGGCTGGCCGGTAACCGGGCATAGCGAGGTGAACTCGGGCGCCACGAAGCGGGCCAGGAACAGGGTGTCGCTCTGCGGGTTCGGCACGCGCTCGAGCACGGCGTCCTCAGGGCGCGCGGGGGCCTCGACGGCCTGACCCAGTTGGGTGAGATGAAGATCGCTCATGGTCAGCGCCTTTAGACCGGCCCTCCGGAGGGGACAAGGCCGCCGCGCCGCGCTATCAGACCGCAAACAGGTTCAGGGAGACGGCCATGGCGGGCAAGGATTTCGACGGTTTCGTGGTGCTGGTGACGGGCGGCTCGACGGGCCTGGGCCGAGCCATCGCGGTCGAGACGGCCTCGCGAGGCGCGGCGGTGGTCATTATCAACTACGCGTCCAGCCAGACCGCGGCCGAAGAGACCGCGCGTCTCTGTGAGGCTGAAGGCGCCAAGGCCGTGCTGGTGCAGGGCGATGTCGGCGAAGACGCAGACTGCCGCCGGATCGCCGCGGCGGCCGAGCCGTTCGGCAAGATCGACGCGCTGTTCAACAACGCCGGCGTGACCAAGTTCGCCCCGAACCACGGCGACCTGGACGCCGTTGACGCCGATGACTTTCTCCGCCTCTACCGGGTCAACGTCGTGGGCGCCTTCCAGATGGTGCGCGCGGCCCGCAAGCTGCTCGAGGCGGCGCCGCAACCGGGCGCCGTGGTCAACACCGCCTCGATCGCCGGCGTAACCGGCATCGGCTCTTCAGTGCCCTATGCCGCGTCCAAGGGCGCGATGACCACCATGACCCTTTCGCTGGCGCGGGGCCTCGCGCCGAACATCCGCGTCAACGCGATCTGCCCCGGCTTCATCGACACGCCCTGGTTCGGCAAGGCCATGCCTGACGACCGCGTCGAGCGGATGCGCCAGGGGGTTATCAACTCCACGCCGCTGCGCGCCGCGTCCACGGCTGAGGACATCGCCGGCGCGGCCGTGTTCCTCGCCTCGCCCGCGTCCCGGCATGTCACGGGCGAAACCCTGCTCGCCGACGCCGGGACCCACCTGGGATTCGCCTCCCTGTCGATGCGCTGATCCCTGCGCTCCCCTTACGCGGGAGCCGGGCATTTCGCATTGCGGTGAAAAACGGCCCCTGGGACCCTTCAGGCGCCCATTAAACGGGCGAATGTCGGTTGCAGCGCACAATTTGCCGACAGCCATACGTCTGTTGGGTTCCCGACACCCGGCGACGTTAGGGCGACAGCAACGCTTCGATCACTCTTGGACTCGCTCAACGCCGTGCGGCGGAGCGACGTTGGCTTCACGACAAAAGCGCGGGGGCCGGCGTGATCAAAAAGGGGATAGCGATGAAAGCTCTTAAACTTGCTCTTTGCGCCGCCGCGGCGTCGTTCGCCATGGCCGGGGCGGCTGCCGCCCAGGACGCGCCGACCGTCACGTTCAACGTGGGCCTGACTTCGGACTACGTCTTCCGCGGTGTCAGCCAGACCGACGAAAGCCCCGCCCTCCAGGGCGGCGTGGACGTCTCCAGCGGCATCTTCTACGGCGGCCTGTGGGCCTCCAACGTCGATTTCTACGACAGCACCGACGCTGAAATCGACGCCTATGTCGGCGTGAAGCCGACGTTCGGCGCCGTCAGCGCCGACTTCGGCGCCATCTACTACGGCTACGTCAACGCGCCGAGCTCGACCGATTACGCCTACTGGGAATTCAAGGCCGCGGCCTCCGTGCCGGCCGGCCCGTTCACCCTCGGTGCGGCGGCCTACTACTCGCCGGAATTCTTCGGCGGCGTGGGCGACGCCCTCTACTACGAAGCCAACGCCTCGGTTTCGCCGGCTGACAAGTGGACCATCTCGGCCGCGGTCGGCAAGCAGACCTTCGGCGATTTCAGCTTCCTCGACTACACCACCTACAACATTGGCGTGGGCTACGCCTTCACCAGCAAAATCTCCGGTGACCTGCGTTTCCACGACAGCGACCTGGGTTGCGGTGCGATCTGCGACAGCCGCGTGGTCGTGAGCCTGAAGACCACCCTGCCCTAGTCGACAACACCGAGCCGACCTCGCCTCCCCGAGGTCTCTCACGGAAAGCCGTCGCGGTCCGCCGCGGCGGCTTTTTCGTGCGCGAAGCACTGCGGGTCAGTCGTGGGTATGGTGGGGACGGTGGGAATCGAACCCACACGCCTTGCGGCTACGGATTTTAAGTCCGCTGCGTATACCAGTTCCGCCACGTCCCCGACGCGCAGCCCTTATCGGCTACGTCGCGCATAAACGGAACCGCGCCCGCGCTGACAAACTAGGGACCGGAGCTGGCCGAAGCCGCGCCACGGTCCGGGCCGCGGCGGCTCTCGTCGGCGGTGCGCATGGCCCGGTCATGGATTTCCTCGCGCTGGGCAGCAGTCATGCAGACCTTTTTGGGGCGATTGGAACCGACCACGTGCTCACGGGTGCAGATGATCCGGTTCGGATCGTCCTTGGCAGGCGCGGGCGCCGGGGCCGTCGGCGAGACCGGCGGCGGCGCGTCTTCCCGCGCCATGGCGAACGGGGCGGTTGCAACCAGACCAGTGGCCACGGCGAGGATCAGGGAAAAGCGGCGCATGATGCGGCCTCACAAACGACTGAAGTGACTGCGGGCAAAATGGGCGGGGCTAACCTTGAGTGTCAAGCAATGTCAGGCCGGTGATACCCGCCTCGCGCAGGGCCGCCGACAACTCGCCAAGCGTCGCCTCGACCTCGGCGGGATCGCGCCCGCGGATCACCAGATTCGAGCCGTAGCCCTCGTTGGAGAAGAAGGGATAGCTCCCCAGTGACAGGGCCGGATGGGCCTTGGCGACCGCTTCGAGCGGCGCTGCAATGTTGCCTTCGCCGGAACCGTCTACGCGAAGGGTGCGAGCAATGACCACCGCCCCGCCCTTCAGCCGGGGTCCGACGTCCTCGAGCATGCCACGCATGATCGACGGCACGCCCGCCAGCACGAACACGTTCTCGATCTGGAAGCCCGGCGGGCCCTGCACCGGGTTCTTGACCAGGCTGCCACCCTCCGGCACCCGCGCCATGCGACGCCGCGCGGCGTTGAGCTCGGTCTTCCAGCGCGACTCCATCATGGCGATGATCTCCGGGTGCTCGTACAGCGCCACGCCGAAAGCCCTGGCCACGCAGTCAGCGGTAATGTCGTCGTGCGTCGGCCCGATGCCGCCGGTGGTGATCACGTAGTCGTACTTCGCCCGCAGATGATTCAACGCCGTGACGATCTCGTCCTCGTCGTCGGGCACCACCCGGGCCTCTGCGAGGTCGACGCCATAGGTCCCGATGTATTTGGCGATGGCCGACAGGTTGGTGTCCTGCGTCCGGCCCGAGAGGATCTCGTCGCCGATGATCATGACGGCGGCTGTGACTCGGTCCTGGCTCATCGGGAACTCCGCTCCGCCCCGCAGGCGCGGGACATTTCATGTTTTAGCGCCTGGCGCCGGGTTGTCAGAAAAAAAGCCTGCTCCGCGGCTTTCGCGGAGAAGTCCGGTGACCTAGGTCGAGGCGATGAACTTTCCATCCCCTCTTGCGCATGGACAGCTGGTCAGCCGCTACAAGCGGTTCTTCGCCGACGTCATGCTCGATGACGGGACGGCCATCACGGCTCACTGCCCGAACCCGGGCGCCATGCTGGGCGTGAATCTGCCCGGACTGGGGGTCTGGGTGTCGCGGTCGGAGGATCCCAAACGCAAGCTGGCGCACACCCTGGAACTGGTTGAGGCGAACGGGACGCTGGTCGGGATCAACACCATGCTGCCCAACCGGATCGTCGCCGAGGCCCTTGCGGCCGACGCCGTCCCGGAACTGACCGGCTACGACACCCACCGGCGCGAGGTGAAGTACGGTGAGGCCAGCCGCGTCGACTTCCTGCTGACCGCACCGGACCGGCCGGCCTGCTGGCTGGAGATCAAGAACTGCCACCTGTCGCGAACGCCGGGACTGGCGGAGTTCCCGGACTGCATCGCGGCGCGCTCGGCCAGACACCTGCGCGAGCTCCAGGCCATGGTTGCAGCCGGCGACCGGGCGGTGGTGCTGTTCACCGTCCAGCGCGAGGACTGCGGGGCCTTCACCGCCTGCCGCGACCTGGATCCAACGTTCGCCGACGCTCTGGAGCATGCGGCTGAGGCAGGCATGGAGGTTCTGGTCTATGCTTGCAGCATGAGCCCGCGCGCGGTCCGGCTGGATCGCAGGATGGATTGGAGGCGACAGGCATGACCGACGGCTGGAAGGACTCGGCCGAAAGCTGGATCGCCACCCAGGGCGATCAGGGCGACTTCGGGCGCCGCTATGTGCTCGATGGACCGATGACCGCCCGGGTTGCGGCTCTGGGCAAGGTCAGAGCGCTGGATGTGGGCTGTGGCGAGGGCCGGTTCTGCCGGATCATGGGGCAGCTGGGCGTCGAAACGGTGGGCATCGACCCTACCGAGGCGCTGATCGCTCGCGCGCGGACGCTCGACAAGGCAGGCGACTACCGCATCGGCCGCGCCGAGGCGCTCGACTTCGAGGATGGCGTCTTCGACCTGGTCGTCAGCTACATGACCCTGATCGACATTCCCGACGTGCGGGCCGGCATCGCGGAGATGGCGCGAGTGCTGAAGCCCGGCGGGACCCTGCTGATCGCCAATCTGACCAGCTTCAACACCGCCGGAACGGGTCCGAGGCCGGACCTGGGCACGACCCTGGGAGAAGACGGATCATTCCGTTACAGCCTCGACGGCTATCTCGACGAGCGGGCGGAATGGGTCGAATGGCGGGGCATCCGCATCGTCAACTGGCACCGCCCGCTGGAAACCTACATGTCGCTGTTGCTCGGGCAGGGGCTGGTCCTGACCCACTTCGCCGAACCCTCACCCAGCGGCGGAGACCCGGCGACGGTTGATCGCTATCGCCGCGCGCCGTGGTTCTTCATCATGGAATGGCGCAAGCCTTAAGGCTCCGGCCCGCGCGACGGTTGAACTTCCGTGCTATGATGTCGACATAGACGCTCCGCCGGCTGCGTAACCGGGCGAGGCGAGAGGACTGCCTGATGACGTTCACTGAAACGATTTCCGACGCGGAATACCGCACCGGCGAGATTCGCATTCATGGCCCCGAGGGCTTCGAAGGCATGCGCAAGGCCGGCCGGCTGGCCGCCGAATGTCTGGACATGCTGATCCCGCATGTGGTTCCCGGCGTCGCCACCGCCGAGCTCGACCGGCTGGCGCGCGAGTTCGTGCTCGACAACGGCGG
>JBKJII010000058.1:0-9123 GCA_046598505.1 Caulobacter sp.
GTGGGGAGGGTGGTCCCGCAGGGACCGGGTGGGGGAGTCCGACGCTTCCCCACCCTGGCCGGCAAGCCGGCCTGTCCCTCCCCATGAAGGGGAGGGAGGCCTGTTGTCAGCGCGGGGCCATCCGGATCGAGCCGTCCAGGCGGACGTCTTCGCCGTTGAAGTAGCCGTTGCGGATCATTTCCAGCGCCAGCGAGGCGTACTCTTCGGCCTGGCCGAGACGCTTGGGGAAGGGCACCTGGGCGCCCAGGGCGGCCTTGACCGCTTCGGGCGCGGCGTTGAGCAGCGGCGTGTTGAAGATGCCCGGCAGGATGGTGTTGACCCGGATGCCTTCGCTGGAAAGGTCACGCGCGATCGGCAGGGTCATGCCGACGACGCCGCCCTTGGAGGCCGAATAGGCCGCCTGGCCGATCTGGCCGTCCTCGGCCGCCACCGAGGCGGTGTTGACGATGGCGCCGCGGTCGCCGTCTTCCAGGGGTTCCAGGGTCAGCATGCCGGCCGCCGACTTGGCGATGCAGCGGAAGGTGCCGACCAGATTGATCTGGATGATCATGTCGAAGTGAGCCAGCGGGAAGTGCTTGATGGCGCCGGTGGTCTTGTCGCGACTGGCCGTCTTGGCGGCGTTGCCGGTGCCGGCGCAGTTGACCAGGATACGTTCCTGGCCGTTGGCGGCGCGGGCCTTCTCGAAGCCGGCGTCGACCTCGGCGTCGGAGGTGACGTTGACGGCGCAGAAGGTCACACCCAGCTCTTTCTCGAGCGCGGCGCCACGGTCGGCCTGGCGGTCGAGGTCGAAGATGGCGACCTTGACGCCCTGGGCGACCAGGGCGCGGACGGTGGCTTCGCCGAGGCCGGATGCGCCCCCGGTGACCACGGCGGAAATGGAGGAATCAAGCTTCATGGACGGCTCCCCGGTCCTTGTGTTGAATACAGTTCGGAAAGGGGTTTAGCCCGATGAGCGCCGATTCCAAGCCGTCACCCGACGTAAACCCGACCATTGATCCCGGTCAGGCCCTCGTTCCCGAGGTGATCAAGGTCAACGAACGCCGCGTCGCGCGGGGCTTCTGGCCCAAGATCCGGCGCGTCGCCGGGCGTATCCCGTTCGCGTCCGACGCCCTGTCGATCTGGTGGTGCGCCCGCGATCCTGAAACCCCGACGGCGGCCAAGGGCATGATGTTCGCCGCCCTCGCCTATTTCGTCCTGCCGACCGACGCCATTCCGGACATTCTCGCGGGAATCGGCTTTACCGACGATGCGGCGGTGTTCGCCGCGCTGCTGGCGGTCGTGGGCAAGAACATCAAGGCGCGCCATCGCGAGGCGGCGCGCGCCTGGCTGACGAAGATGACGGCGGACGACTGACAGAACTGCGGCGGGGGCCATGGAGCAGACCAACACCGTACTGACCGGCGTGTCCGTCCTGGGCGCGCTCGGCTACGGCCTGATCATGACGGCCCTCGCGCCATCGCTGCAACGGACAGTGGTCAAGACCATTGCTGTCGGCGCGCTGGCGGTGATGGCGTTTCTGTCGGACGCGCCCTGGCTGCTGGCGGCGGGGCTGTTGCTCTGCGCGGTCGGCGACGCGTTTCTGGCGGGCGATCCGAAGCGCTGGCTGCCACTCGGCCTTGCGGCCTTCCTGGTCGGCCATATCCTGCTGATCTTCCTGTTCCAGGAAACCCGCGACCACAGCCTCGAGATGACTCACCTCCAGATCGCCGGCGCGGTCGGGCTGGGCGTGGCGACGGTGGCCATGCTGGCCTGGCTGTGGCGATCGCTGGGACCCATGCGCGCGGCCGTGATACTCTATGCCATCGTCATCGCGGTGATGGTTGGGACCAGCTTCCTGCTGCCGCTGTTCTACTGGCCGGCGATGGTCGGGGCGGTGCTGTTCATGAGCTCGGACGCCATTCTCGCGGCCGGACTGTTCCGCGAGGCGGCGCTGTTCGGCTCGCAGCGGCTAAGCCGTTGGGCCGTCTGGTTTCTCTACTACGGCGGACAGGCGCTGATCGCCTGGGCCTTCCTGCGCCATCCGTTCTGAGACAGACGCCTGCGCCTGCCGGGCCAGCTGCTGCTCGCGGAAGGTGATGAACAGGGTCGAGGCGACAACGATGGCGGCGCCGATGATCGTCGGCCAGCCGGGAATCTCGTGGAAGATGAAGAAGCCCGTGGCGGTGGTGAACACCAGCCGGCTGTAGTCGATCGGCGCCATCGCCCCGGCGTCGCCCACCTGCATGCCCTTGATGTAGCAGGCCTGGGTGATGGTCCCGAACACCCCCATCGCCGCCAGCAGCATCAGGTCGAACGGCTCGGGCCAGCGCCAGACGAAGGCCGCCGGCGGGATCGAGAACACCAGCCCCAGCACCGCCGACCAGACCAGCAGGGTGAACGGCGAGTGGTCGCGGGTCATGACCTTCATGCCGGTGATGGTCATGGCGAACATGCCTGCCGAGGCCAGGGCCGCGATCTGCCCGAGCCCGAAGCCGTGATCGGGCGCGCCGGGCCGCAGCATGACCAGCACCCCGACAAACCCGACCAGGGCCGCGCCGATCCGCAACGGGCCGGTCTTCTCGCGCAGCACGAAGATCGCCAGCGGCACCAGCCACAAGGTCCGCGTGAACGAAAGGGCGTTGGCCTCGGCCAGCGGCAGCTTCTGGAAGGCGTAGAAGCTGAAGATCATCGCCAGGGTGCCGACCGCCGAGCGGAACAGCAGGATCCCGGGCCGGGTCGTGTGGAAGGCGCCGCGCCAGTCGCGCAGGATCATCGGCGACAACACCAGCAGACCGGCAGCCTGACGATAAAAGGTCTGCAGGGCGGCCGGATAGTCGTCGCCGAGGAATTTGATCAGGGTTGTCATGACCGTGAACCCGAGCGCCGAGCCCAGCATCCACAGCGCGCCGCGGACATTGGGCGCCAGCTTCGGCTGGACAGCGGGCGGGGCGACGGGGGGAAGTTCCTCGGGCATCAGCGCGCGCGAACCCAGCCGGTGATCGACAGCCGGTGGGCGTCGGCGAAGCTGGCCACCTGGGTGACGGCGTGGGGCGTCGGGACGCGGAACAGGTTCAGGGCGTTGAAGGCCGGGCGGTAGCCCTCCGCCACATGGCCGTCCTCGTCGAGAAATACCAGGGTCCCGCCCCAGTCGCTCATCCACACCGGGGTGAAGTTGAGGACGTAGGCATACAGCCGCTTCAGGCCGTCGACCTCGTCATGGTGCTGCGCCAGGAAGTCGCCCGGTCGGTAGCGGGTCGCCTGGGCGTCGCAGAAGGCGCAGCGGGGGTCGCCCGTCAGGTCGCGGATAAAGGTCAGCACGGTCTCGGAATTGAGCAGGTCGTAGACCGCCTCGATGGGCGCCAGCGCCCCGCCGGCGCGGCCCCCGGCCTCGAGGGCGTCGCTGACCCGCCAGCTGTCGAACTGGAACTGCAGGTCGCGGGTCGAGCCGGCGGCCAGCATACGGGTCCATCCGGCCTGCTTTTCCGGAGACATGGCTTCCCAGTCGGCCATCGGCACATCCCCGCCGTCGCCACCGGCGCGGACGCATTTCATCCACGGCACGGGGCCGGCGAGCGCGCGGCTGACCTCGGCCGCGCCCGGCCCCGCCAGGATGCCCGGCAGATGCAGGCGGCCATGTCGGGCGAACAGCGGGGCCAGCCTGCGGCCGTCGAGCGCGGGATCGAGCGTCAGACCCATCAGCGCGCCCTCACCCAGCCGGTGACCGAGAGGCGGGGTCCGCCCGCGAACGGCGCGACGTAGGACACCGCGTGCGGCTGGGGCGTTGAGAACAGGTTCAGGGCGTTGAAGCTTGGCGAGTAACCCTCGGCGACATGGCCGTCCTCGTCGAGGAAGTTCAGCACCCCGCCCCAGTCGGCCCGCCAGACCGGGGTGAAGTTGAGGACGTAGGCGAACAGGCGCTTCTGGCCGGAGACGCTGTCGTCATGGGCCGAGAGAAAGTCACCGGCCCGGTAGCGCGAGACCATGGCGTCGCTCCAGGCGCAGCGCGGCTCGCCGGTCAGGGCGCGCACGAAGGCCAGGAACGGCTCACTGTTGACGAAGTCGTGGACGGCTTCCAGCGGGGCCAGCGCTCCGCCACGGCGCTTGCCGGCCAGGATGTCGTCGCTGACCCGCCAGGCGTCGAACTGGAAGCAGAAGCCGGTCCGGGCGATCGCCGCCATGTCGGCGTCATAGGCCGCGCGGTTCTCCGGCGTCATGGCCTCGAAGGCCGCCAGCGAACCGTCGAGGCTGGGACCGCTGGTGCGCCAGGTCTTGATCCACGGGACCTCGCCGTCGAATGCCTCGCCGACCTCGGCCGCGGCCTCCCGGCTGAACACGCCGGGCAGGTGAACACGGCCCGACCGGGCGAAGACCGGGGCGATCCGCTTGGGATCGAGGGCCGGATCAATGACCAGCGGGCGGGTCACCGGGCGATCAGCTTCCCGCGCGCCGGGCGGCCATCATGGCCTGCATCTGCTGGGCCTGTTCCGGCGAGATGCCCATGGCGGCGAGGATCGGGTTGGGCGCGTTGGGGTCCCAGGACCCGCGGCCGCCGATGGTCAGGCCGCCGTCGACGACGATGTGCGTGCCGGTGACGAACAGCGAGTCATCGCTGGCCAGATAGAGGGCCGCGCGGGCGATGTCTTCGGGCAGGCCCGCCTTGGGGATCGGCTGGACCTTCGGACCGGCCTCGGCGAATTGCGCGGCCATCTGGTCGGCGACCTCGCGGGGCAAACCCATGGAGGCGCCGAAGATCGAGGTGGCGATCAGGCCGGGGCAGATGGCGTTGACCCGGATCTTCCTGGGCGACAGCTCGGCCGCAGCGCAGCGCGACATGTGGATCACCGCGCACTTGGCCGAGGAATAGGCCAGCGGCCCGAAGCCGGCCTGCAGACCGGCGATCGAGGCGGTGTTGATGATCGAGCCGCCGCCGCGTTCGTCCATCAGCGGCGCGGCGTGCTTCATGCCGACCGCCGGACCGCGCACCAGCAGGGCGAAGGTGGCGTCCCAACTCTCGACATCGATTTCCGAGACATTGCCCGGCGCCCCGCCGTGGCCGGCGTTGTTGAACAGGATGTCGAGGCCGCCGAACTGGTCAGCAGCCATCTTCACGGCGGCGGCGATGTCCTTTTCGCTGGTCACGTCGCAATGGGCGTAGCGGATGCGGCCGTCGAACCGCTTCTCAAGCATGGCGCCCTTTTCGTCCTGCATGTCGGCGGCGATCACGCAGGCCCCCTCCTGCGCGAACAGTTCGACCGTGCCCAGGCCGATGCCCGAAACCCCGCCGGTGATGAGGGCGACCTTGCCCTCCAGACGACCCGCCATGCGCGTTCTTCCCTGATTCTTTGCGTTGATGTCGGAGGTCAGCCGGTGACCACGACCACCTTGCCCATGGCCTTGCGGCTGGCGAGGTGGGCGATGGCGTCGCCCGCCCGTTCGAGCGGGAAGGTTTCGGAGACGTGCGGCTTGATCTTGCCGGCTGCGTAGAGGTCCATCAGCTCCTTGACGTTCTGCTGGTGAGCCTTGGGATCGCGGGCCACGGCCGCGCCCCAGAAGACGCCGACGATGTCGCAGGACTTCAGCAGGGTCAGGTTCAGCGGCACCTTGGGAATGCCGGCCGGGAAGCCGATGACCAGGAACCGGCCGCCCCAGCCGGCGGCGCGGATGGTCGCCTCGGCATAGTCGCCGCCGACGGCGTCATAGGCCACGTCCCAGCCGTTCGGACCGCAGGCTTCCTTGAACAGGTTGGCCAGCGCCTTGGTCCCGTCCTTGTCGAACGGTCCGGTCGGATAGACCACGCCGCTGTCGGCGCCGTGAGCGATGGCCAGATCGACCTTGGCCTGGCTGGAGGCGGCGGCGATGACTTTCGCGCCCATTGCCTTGCCCAGCTCGACGGCGGCCAGGCCCACGCCCCCGGCGGCGCCGAGCACCAGCAGGGTCTGGCCGGGCTTCAGGTAGCCGCGGTCCTTCAGGCCGTAGTAGGAGGTGCCGTAGGTCATCATGAAGGCGGCGCCTTCCTCGAACGACATCTCGTCGGGGATCGGCACGACGCGGGCGGCGTCCAGCACCAGTTCCTCGGCCATGCCGCCCCAGCCGGTGTTGGCCAGCACGCGCTGGCCGACCGTCAGGTGGGTTACACCCTCGCCAATCTCCTTGATCACGCCGGAGACTTCGCCACCCGGCGCGAACGGCCGCGCTGGCTTGAACTGGTACATGTCCTCGATGATCAGCACGTCGGGATAGTTGACGCCGCAGGCCTTGACCGACAGCACCACCTGGCCCGCGCCGGCCGTCGGGCTGGGCAGGTCCTCGATGACCAGGGTCCCAGGTCCGCCCACGCTCTTGCTCAGCACCGCACGCATGCCGTCTCTCCCGCTCTTTCAATGATCGTTGGGGAAGGCTATCGCCCTCCCAGCGGCGTTTATAGGCCGGAGACCGAAGTTGGCGAACAATTGTTTGAGTCTGGTGGTTCACGGCGGGGCCGGCGCGAAACGCGGCCGCGACTACAGCCGCGAGATCGCCCACATGCGCGGCGTGGTCGAGGCCGGCCGCGACCGGCTGCTGGCCGGGGCCCTGGCGCTGGACGTGGCCGAGGAGGCGACGGCGGCGCTTGAAGCCTCGGGCCTCTATGTCGCCGGGCGTGGCGCTTCGCCCAATACGGCCGGGCGCTACGAACTCGACGCCTGCCTGATGGACGGGTTTACCGGCCGCGCCGGCTCGGTCGCGGCGCTGCAGGGATTCGAAAGCCCGGTCGCCGTCGCCCGCGCGATCATGGACTGGACGCCGCATGTCATGCTGGCCGGCGAGGGCGCGGCGCGTTTCGCCGAGGGCCAGAAGCTGGCCGCCATCGCCGACGCCGCCGCCTGGTTCACCCATGCCGGACAGGACGAGTCGAACCACCCGCCGGGCACGCTGGCGCACGGCACGGTCGGTTGCGTGGTGCGCGACAGGGAAGGCCGGCTGGCCGCGGCCACCTCGACCGGCGGCGTGTTCGGCAAGCTGCCGGGCCGGGTCGGCGACACGCCGCTGATCGGCGCGGGCGGCTGGGCCGACCACAACGTCGCTGTCTCCTGCACGGGCCAGGGCGAGTATTTCGTGCGGGTCGCAGCGGCGGCGCAGCTGGCGCACCGCGTGCGGTTCGGCGGTCAGTCGCTAGCCGAAGCGGCCGCGGCGGTGCTGGCGGAAATCCGGGCGCTCGGCGGCGAAGGCGGGCTGATCGCGGTCAACGCAGACGGCGAGGTGGCCATGCCGTTCGTCTCGGCCGGCATGAAGCGCGCGGCGCTGTTGCCGTCCGGCGAGATCACGTCAGCGGCGTTTTGAACGCACCGTCATGGCCCGAACACGTCGAGCCATGACGAAGGCGTGAGCGCTACAGCCCGGTCAGCCGCTGGAACACGCCGAACGCGCCTTCGAACCGCGCGCCCTGACCGAGCGTGACGCCGAGGGCGTAACAGACCTCGTCCTCCTCGGCCAAAGGCGCATGGACGAAACCCGGCTGGGCGATGTTCACGTCGCCGGGCCCGAAGCGCTGGAAGCCGTCATGGAAGGCGCCGGTGATCACCAGCGTATACTCTTCGGCCCCGTGATCGTGCGGTGCGACGCCGTGGCCGGGCTCGATGCGCAGCAGCTCGGTGTCACCCGCACCGCCGACAGCGAGCTTCAGGCCACGAATGCCGAAGCCGAGGAAGCGCCACTTGCGGCCGGCCCCGATGGCTTCGAACACCGCCTCGCGCAGGGGGTCAGGCAGGCCGAGGGTTTCGCCCAGTTCCTTGCCGGCTCCGCGCGCCGCCGACCGGGCGCGGTCGTCGATGGCCGCGAGCGCGTCGATCCGGGCCAGCGCCCGCCCGGCCGCGTCACCGGCCAGTGGCAGGGGCGCTTCGTGATCCAGGAAGGCGCCGCCCAGCGCATCGCCCGGCCGGTCCGGCGCGCGATCGCCACGCAGGACAGCCGCCGTCGCTTCCATCAGGCGCAGGCCGGGATGGCTGGCAGGATCGGGAAGGGTCGAAACAGCGGTCATGCGCTCAGGCAACTCCTTGAAAAGCCGGGATATGGACCGCCCGGGCGGAGCGTCAAGGCGGCGTAGCGAATCATCGCGCCGCCTCCAGCCGCACGCGAAGCTTTTCGAACGCCAGCCTTAACCGGGACTTGACGGTGCCCAGGGCCAGGCCGAACCGCTCGGCGATCTCGCTATGGGTCAGGTCTTCGTAGAAGGCGGCGCGGACCATGTCGCGCTGCTCGACCGGCAGGTCGGCCAGGGCGGCGGCGACCTGCAACTCGCGCTCGGACGACTCCAGGCCAGCGTCGGGCTGCGGCAGGGCGTCGGGGCTCAACTGGGGATCATCCGGGTCGAGCGCGGCCGTGCGTTCGCGGCGGAACAGGTCGATGCGCCGGTTGCGGGCGATGCGGAAGATCCAGGTCGAGACGGTGGCCTTGCCGCGATCAAAGCTGCCGGCCTTGCGCCAGACGGCGACCATCACCTCCTGCGCCAGGTCCTCGGCGCGGCCGGGCTCCAGACCGAGTCGGGCCAGATAGCCCTTCACCCGGGGCGCATAGTGATCAAACAGGGTCGCATAGGCCGCCCGGTCGCCACGGGTGGCGATGCGCTCCATAAGCTCGGCGAAGAGGTCGCTCTCGGTGCCTGTCACGACACAAGGGATAGTCACGCTCGCTCCGATTGGTCCAGAGCCCGGTTTTCTGATATGGGGACTTCCCTCAACGCATCGGAAGTTTTTGTCTTGGGCGCGACCCTGAACCTTGCTCGCGCGACGCCCGCCGTCGCCGCTCCCGTCAACCTCTCGGGCCTGACCCGCGAGGGACTGGCGCGCGCCTTCGTCGACGCCGGGACCGTGCCGGCCGACAAGGCGAAGATGCGGGCGACCCAGGTGTTCCGCTGGATCCACCATCGCGGCGCCACCGCCTTCGACCAGATGACCGACGTGGCCAAGGACACGCGCACGGCGCTGGCCGGGTGCTTCACGCTGTCGCGGCCGGAAATCGTCGAGCGCCAGGTGTCGAAAGACGGCACGCGCAAATGGCTGATCCGCACCGCGCCGGGCATCGAGATCGAGGCGGTCTACATCCCCGACGTCGGCCGCGCCGGGGCCCTGTGCGTGTCCAGCCAGGTCGGCTGCACCCTGAACTGCACCT
>JBKJII010000210.1:0-5493 GCA_046598505.1 Caulobacter sp.
TAGCCGTCCCAGGCGTCGAGGTTGTAGGGCAGACCATAGGCGCCGAGCGCCGAAAGCTGGACGACCGGCTTCTGGTATTCCTCCGGCAGGCTGGCCACCAACTCGCCGAACTTCACATCGCCGAGCACAGCGCGAAAGTCGGGGCTGGCGACGCGGCCCATGACCACCTGGTTGCCGAGAATCTGCCACGTGCGGCCCGCCGCCACCGAACTCTGCAGTTCGCCGGCGAGCCAGGCCAGCTGGTCGGGGCCGACCAGCCGCCGGGCAGGATCCAGCCATTTGGCCTTGAACGCCGCCGCGTCCGGCTTGCCGTCGACGATCGGCAGATCCTCGGCGTAGTCCAGCTGCTGCGCGCGGGCCGTCAGCCGGGTCTCGACCATCATCAGCGACGCCAGATCGCCGAACTGGAACGACCGGTTGATCATCTCCACGGTCCGGCCTGACGCCGGCTCGCGGATCGGCATCCATTCGTAATACGCCTTGAGCGCGGCGGCCTTGCGTATGGCCCAGTCGCCCTCGCCCCCGTCTGGATTGTGGTTCTCGGCCCCGCCCATCCAGCTGTCGTTGCAGACCTCGTGATCGTCCCACACGACGATCCAGGGAGCCCTCAGATGGGCCGCCTGCAGCTGGGGATCGGTCTTGTACTGGGCATGGCGACGCCGGTAGTCGGCCAGCGTCAGGCATTCGTGCGGCGGGTCGTGCGGCCGGCTGGCCGAGACGGTCGTGTCATCGCCATAGGTGCCAGGACCGCCATACTCGTAGATGTAGTCGCCCAGGTGCACGACCGCGTCGACCCGCTCGAGTTTCGCGATGGCCCCGTAGGCGTTGAAATAGCCACGCGGATAGAGGGCGCAGGTCGCGACGGCGAGGACGACGTCACTGGTGTGGCCTGCCGGGAGGGTGCGCGCCTGTCCCCTGGGCGAGCTCGGAGCATGCTTGTCGCCGGGCTCGTATCCAAGCCAGAAGCGATAATAGTACTGTGTACCAGGCCGCAGATTGTCCACGTCGACCTTGACCGTCCAGTCGGTGTCGGCGCTGGCGGTGACGTTGATCGACTTGATGATCTGGGTCAGCGCCTCGTCGGTGGCCACGACCAGCACGGCCGGAAGCGACCCGCTGGCCAAGTCTTTCGGCGTAATACGTGTCCAGATCACCAGACGGTCCTGCAGCGGGTCGCCGCTGGCCACGCCGTGAAGGAACTTTGCCCCCTTGACGTCTCGCGCACTGGCCGGCGCGGCTACGGCGACCCCGGCTCCAGCCCCCAGCAGCCCCAGCAATCCGCGCCTGTTGATCGCCATCGCCGACTCTCCCCGTCTTTTCTCGTTGTCCCGCGACTTCACAACGGCGGCGTGACCGCGTCCAGCCACGCAGACAAAAAGAAGCCCCGGCCGGCGAGGGCGCCGACCGGGGCGGAGGGAAGCCGCACGCCCTCGGGGGAAGGCATGCGGCCGTCGACACGTCGAACCTCTGTCGGGGGGCGACGACGCGGCGAATGGGGACCTAGCGCGCGCTCGTGTTTTGAACAGAGGCGCTGAAGGCGTGGGTGGGAGACGTGGCCAGGAGGGCGACCGCCCCGGCGAGGGCAGCGAGCGCAACGGCGATAGGCGCGAGTTTCATCTGTGGTTTCCCGGTGGCGGCCCATTTTGGTGGTCCGCGTCTTGTTGCTCCGGGTATAGGCGCCGCCCGGTGATGCAGGCAGGCGTAACAACGGTCTTCGGCAGGCGCCTCGATGCGCGCACCCATGCATCGAAATGCATCGCTTTTGTCAGAAGGGTTGCATTTCGATGCAGGCGTGGAATTCTGGGTGTATGGGGCGTCCAACCAACCTGCCGGCGAAACTCGACGTGGTCATGAAGGCCCTGTCGCTGAGCCGTGGGCGGCTGGCGGCAGATCTGGGCGTGGACAAGTCCGTGGTGGCCCGCTGGGCGACCGGGGCGGTCAGCCCGTCGGAGCACAATCTCGCCGCCCTCACGACCCTGATCGCCGGCCGCAAGCCAGGCTTCTCGATGCTCGACTGGGATCGCACGCCCGAGGCGTTGATGACCCTGTTCGGTGGCGAATCGCCAGACGCGCCGCCTGTCCCCCCGGCTGACACCGGTGGCTTCCCGCCGGCCATGCTCGAACACGCGCGCGCGGCCACGGAACGGCGCGGCGCGGCCTATGAAGGCTTCTGGCGCACCACCCGTCCCTCGATGCTGATGCAGCACCGCTTCTTCCATGACCACGGCATGATCCGGCGTGAGGAGAACGGCCTTCTGGGCACCCAGTTCGGCGGCGCGGGCCTGCTGTTCACCGGCTACATGCTGCCGGCCGAGGGCCAGCTGTTCGTCACGCTCTACGACACGGTCGGCTACACCCCGATCTTCCTGATCCTCAACGGCGTGCCATTGCCCAAGGCCTCAATGCTCGACGGTCTGGTCATGGGCGCCGCCCTGAACGCCGCGCGCAGCCCCTCGGCCTATCCGATCATCATGGAGCGGATCGGCGACCTGAGCGGGGACCGGGAAGCGGACGACGCGACCTGCGCCGAGCTGCTCAGGCGCGACCCGCTGGCCGCCGAGGGCGCGGTGCCCGACCACATCGAGCGCTACCTGATCCGTGACATCGGCCCGGCGGCGGAAAAGGCGGGCGGAGAGCTGTTCCTGCTGGCCCCCATCGCCACCAGCCTGTCGCGCGGTGAATCGGCCGGCGGGCGTCTGACGGGCTGATCGCCGTCAATTCGGTGACAGTTGCCGAATTCGGCTTCCGGCCGGCGCCAGGACAGCGACTTGCGGACGAATTCGGAAACTGTCACCGAATTGACCCACACCACTTCAAGGAGCTCCCCATGTCGAGCGAAGGCCTGCACGTCCCCCGCGAGAAGCTGAGCAAGAAGACCCTGCTGCAGCACTACGCCATCACCTCGCTGATCGAGGAGCTGGAGGCGGTGGACTGGTATCGCCAGCGCGCCGACGACTGCGAGGACGAGGAGCTGCGCAAGATCCTGCTGCACAACGCAGCGGAGGAACTGGAGCACGCGTCCATGGCGCTGGAGTGGCTGCGCCGCAGCGACCCGGAGGTCGACAAGAACCTGCGGGAATACCTGTTCAAGGAAGGCTCGATCACGGGCCACGAGGAAGCGGCGACCGGCAAGGCGTGACCGACGCCGCCGACCTTCCCGACGACGAGGAGGCGCTCGCCGGGCAGATCCGGTTCGAGCGCCTCCTCGTCGTCGAGATCACCCCGGAAGAGGCGGGCGGTCGGCTGGACAAGGTTCTGGCCGGCCGCCTGGCCGAACTGTCGCGCGGCCGCGTTCAGGCGCTTATGGCGGCCGGCATGGTCACGCGGGACGGCGCGGCGGTGACCGATGCTTCGGGCAAGGCGACCACCGGACTCTATCGCCTGCTGATCCCGCCACCCGAGTCGACCGACGTGGTGGCCGAAGCGATCCCGCTGTCGGTGCTGTTCGAGGACGAGCATCTGATCATCGTCGACAAGCCGGCCGGGATGGCGGCGCATCCGGGGCCGGGCACGCCGAGCGGCACCCTGGTCAACGCCCTGCTGCACCACTGCGGCAGTTCGCTCTCGGGGATCGGCGGGGTGGCGCGGCCGGGCATCGTCCACCGGCTGGACAAGGACACCAGCGGCGTGATGGTCGCGGCCAAGACCGACGCCGCGCACCAGGGCCTGTCGGCTCTCTTCGCCAGCCACGACATCGACCGGCTGTACATCGCCCTGACCCGCGGCGCGCCGAACCCGTCCAAGGGCACGATCACGACGCGGCTGGGCCGCAGCCAGCATGACCGCAAGAAGATGGCCATCCTCAAGACCGGCGGCCGCGAGGCGATCACCCACTACCGGGTTGAGGCGGCTTTCGGCCCACAGGCCAAACCCGTGGCCGCGCGGGTGACCTGCAGACTGGAGACCGGCCGCACCCACCAGATCCGCGTGCACCTGGCCAGCAAGGGCGCGCCCTGCCTCGGCGACCCGACCTACGGCTCCGGACCGCCCGCGCCTGTGGTCCGCGATGCCATCGCCGCCGCCGGCCTGACGCGCCAGGCCCTGCATGCGGCGGTGCTGGGCTTCGTCCATCCGATCACCGGCGAGACCCTGCGGTTTGAGACCCCCCTGCCGGCGGACATGCAGGCGCTGGAGGAGGGGTTGGCCAAACTTCCCTGAGGGCTGCACCGAAACTGCGAGACTCTCGGAACGCATATTGTCGAAACACCGCGAGACTTTGGGGATGTTGGTTCGGGCAATCCTCTCCCTCGCGATAGCGCTCCTGCTCGTCGCCTGTGACCGGCGGACTTCCCAAACTAACAGGCCGCCAGCCAACCGCCCCAGGCCCATTCCGGTTGTCGCCGGCCTCGTCGTCCTGCCTTGCGCCGAGACGGGCTCGCTTCGCCCGCACACGGCTGGCTACTGCCTTCTCCAGCGCCACTATGTCCGCGCCGGCCCCCGCGCGGCGCTCGTCGAAACAGCGGAGACGCTGCAGGCGCAGTTCCCCGGAACCGTCGTTCGATTCATGGAGGCCTCATGGCCGATCGGGAAGCGGCCGATGCCCCGCACCTCTCCCACGGCGATGGCCGACAGGTGGATCTGGCGCTGTTCTATCGCGACCGGGAAGGCCGGCCGCTGACAAGGGCGCCCACGCGGTCCGGATACGGCGCTTACGAACCACCTCTCAAGAACGGTAGTCGCCGTTGCACCGGGGCCACGGCTCGACCGGCAAAAATCGATGCGCCGGACCCGCCCAAGGACCGCGCCTGGCGACTGGACGAGGTGCGAACCGCAGCCCTGGTCCGCCTCCTGGCCGCCCACCCCAAGGTCCGCCGTATCTTCATCGAGCCGCACCTGAAAGCGCGTCTGGGACTTTCTAGTTTGCGGAAAGTCCGCTTCGCCGGTTGCAAGGCTGCCCGCCACGACGACCACATCCATGTGGATTTTTTCTGACAACCCACTGACACATTCTCGATACCCGACTGCCACAGTCAGGGATTACAAATCGCTCATCGGTCTTCAAACGACCGGAACGGCTTCCTATCTCGGAAGTCAGGGGGGCGCGGGACCGGGATTGTCGGCCACGCACCCAAGTGAAAAGGGGACTGCACAATGGCCACAACGTCTCTCGCCGTGATGACGCCCGACGGCGGCCTGTCCCGCTATCTGACCGATATCCGCAAGTTCCCCATGCTCGCCCGCGACGAGGAGTTCATGCTCGCCAAGGCCTGGAAGGAACACCAGGACTCCGAGGCGGCGCATCGCCTCGTCACCAGCCACCTGCGCCTGGTGGCCAAGATCGCCATGGGCTATCGCGGCTACGGGCTGCCGATCGGGGAAGTCATCTCCGAAGGCAACGTCGGCCTGATGCAGGCCGTGAAGAAGTTCGAACCGGAAAAGGGCTTCCGCCTGGCGACCTACGCCATGTGGTGGATCCGCGCCTCGATCCAGGAATACATCCTGCGCAGCTGGTCGCTCGTGAAGATGGGCACCACGGCGGCGCAGAAGAAGCTG
>JBKJII010000206.1:0-7207 GCA_046598505.1 Caulobacter sp.
CTTCGACCAGGATGCCGGCCCCTACACATCCGACGAAGCCGCGCGCGAGCGCACGCTCCATGGCGAGGATCGGTCGTTCGCCGGGCACACCGCCGCGGAGGCTCCTTCCGACGAGTCGCGTGACCGCCAGGGAACGAGCGGCAACACCGAAACCCCGGGAACGCGTCGCGACTACTGAGGCCGACAGCCCTTTTGAGCGCAGCCCCGGCCAACGGAAGGTCGGGGCTGATGCGTTGGACTGGCCATCTGATTAATACATTGCTGTATTTAATCTGGCGCCGTAGATATCCCCCATGACACGAACGCCGGTCAGCCGCAAAGGCATCCCCAAGGGCGACAAGCGCCAGAGGACCCGCAAGACCCTCGTCGAGGCCGCCGCCGCGGTGATCGCCGAGAAGGGGTTCGACCGGACCTCGATCGAGGCCGTCTGCATGAAGGCCAACCTGTCGCGCGGCTCGTTCTACGGCAACTTCAAGAGTCGCGAAGACCTGTTCCTGGCCGTGATGGACAGCCAGTGGACGCCGATCGAGGCTGACTTCAGGCCCGGCGCGCCGCTGAAGACGCAGATGCGCCTGCTCGGCGAGGCGGTGGCCGCCGCCTCGCGGGCCAGGCTGCCGATGGCGGCCGGCGCCGCCGCTTTCCAGCTCTACAATCTCACTCACCCGCACATGCGCCAGCGGATGACCGAGCGAAACGCGCAAACCTACCAGGCCATGGCCGCCGGCTTCCTGAAGATCGCGCCGCCCGGGTCGCTGCCCATGCCGGCGGACCGGTTCGCGCGGGTGATCGACGCCCTGATCACCGGCCTGGTGTTCACGCGGTTCCAGACGCCGGACCTGATCAGCGACGAGGACGTGGTCGCGGCCTTCGAGGCCCTGGCCGGCGCGGAGTCGCCCGCCCCTGCCCCCGCGCCCTGGCCGACGTCGGGCCACGCCCAGACCCTGCTGCGCCGACCTGGGCAATAGAAATGGCCGCTTGACCCGTCCCCAGGGACCGAGCCGATAGTGGGCGGACGGAGGACCCAGCCATGTCGATCCAGATCCAGCGCAAGGACCTGTTCGGGCCCGCGGAAGCCGCGCGGCGGCTTGGCGTCTCGATCAAGGCCCTGCGCGTCTATGAACGCAGCGGGCTGATCACGCCCCGGCGGTCGCGGGAGGGCTGGCGGATCTATGACGCCGCCGATCTGGACCGCGTGGCCGAGGCGCTGGCCTTCAAGGCGATGGGCTTCAGCCTGTCGCAGATCGCCGGATTGCTCGACGCCGAGCCCGCCGACCTCGCCGCCGCCCTGATGGCCCAGGAGGCCGCCCTGCGCGACAGGCGAAAGGTGCTGGACGATGCGTTCACCGCCGTGCGCGACGCCCGCAGGCGACAGGGCGGAACCACTTTGCGTCTGGTGGCCTGACGCGCGTGATGAACGGCAGATGACCAGCGCCGTTCAGGTTGGGCTCAATTCCCGCGCCCGATAACGCCTCCAGCAACGGCCGCCGCAGGATTCTCCAAAGGCCCGCCGTCAAGGAGATCTGCCATGAAGACGATCCTTTCCGCCGCGATCGCCCTGTCGGTCCTGGCGTCGGCAGGTGCGGCCGGTGCGCAATCCTACGGCAGCGGCCAGCACGGCGGCCGGGGTCAGGGCGGTTACCAAGGCCAGGGCGGGTACTCGGGCCAGAGCGGCTATCAGGGTCAAGGCGGCTATCAGGGCCAAACGCAAGGCGATGGCTATCAGATCCAGCTGCAGGGCGGCGGTTACCAGAGCCAGCCGCAGGACGGCTACCAGGGCCAGGGTGGCTATCAGGGCCAGGACGGATACCAGAGCCAGGACGGCTATCAGCAAGGCGGATACGGTCAGGACGGTTACTACGACGACCGCCGCGATGACCGTCGCTACGGCGGCTACGACTACCGTGACAGCCAGTGGGAGCGCCGGTCGGACCGCCGCTACAACGCCGGCCGCTACCACCAGCCCCGCGGCTACCAGGCGCGTCACTGGCGGCGTGGCGAGCGTCTGCCGAGCCAGTACCGCGATCGCGGCTACTACGTCGACTACCGCGCCTATCGCCTGGCCGCCCCGCCGCGCGGCTACCAGTACGTCCGGGTGAATAACGACATCATCCTGACCGCCATCGCCACGGGTTTGATTGCCTCGATCCTGTTCGGCGCCTTCGAGTAGGTCCCTGCTCCCCCTCAGGGGCCTGCCGATCACGCCCCCGGAGAGCCATCTCCGGGGGCGTTCATCTGTGTGGGGGACATGGCCCCTACCCTTGTTCAGTATGCCCTGCTGGCTGACAGCGCCCCGGGGCAGCATCCGGTTTGGCGCAGCGTCACAGGGTCAACCGCGCGCTCAACCCCATCCACCGTCATCCTCGCGCTTGTCGCGAGGACCCAGGCACGCCTTGGCTCAAGGTGAAGCGCCGCCGACGCTGACCTCTGCGGGGCGATGCCGCGTTCATGGGTCGTCGGAACGGGTCCGACGATGACGGGGATTGGAGATCAGTCCTCCAGGCTCAGCAGCGTCGCGTTTCCGCCGGCGGAGGTGGTGTCGGTGGAGACGGTGCGTTCAACCGCGAACCGGGCCAGGTAGTGGGGACCGCCGGCCTTGGGGCCGGTGCCGCTGAGGCCTTCGCCGCCGAAGGGCTGGACGCCGACGACCGCGCCAATCATCGAGCGGTTGACATAGAGGTTGCCGACCTTCGCCGCCGCCCTAACCCTGTCGGCGGTCTCGCCGATACGGCTGTGCAGCCCCATGGTCAGGCCGTAGCCGCTGGCGTTGATGCGGCTGAGCAGCTCGTCCAGGCCGCCGGCCTTCCAGGTCACCACGTGCAGGACGGGGCCGAACACCTCACGGGTCAGGTCCTCGACGCGGTCCAGGTTGATCACCGTCGGCGACACGAAGGTTCCGGCTTCGGTTCCGGTCGGCAGGGGCAGCTGGTGGATCACCCGCGCCCTGTTGGCTTCGATCCAGGCCATCAGGCCGCCCTGGGCCGCCGCGTCGATCACCGGGCCGATGTCGGTGTCCGGCCGGGCCGGATCGCCCAGCGTCAGCTCGGCCATGGCGCCCTTGAGCATCTCCAGCACCTTGTCGGCAATGTCCTCCTGAACGCAGAGCAGGCGCAGGGCCGAGCAACGCTGGCCGGCGCTCTGGAAGGCCGACACGATGACGTCGGCGACCACCTGTTCGGGCAGGGCCGTGGAGTCGACGATCATCGCGTTGAGGCCGCCGGTCTCGGCGATCAGGGGGACCAGCGGGCGGCGCTCGTCGTCCAGCAGGGTGCGAGCGATGCGGCGGGCGGTGGCCGTCGAGCCGGTGAAACAGACGCCCATGACGCGCGGATCGGCGGTCAGGGCCTGGCCGATCTCCGGACCGCCGGGGACCAGGGCGATGACGTCGGCGGGCACGCCGGCTTCCAGCAGCAGCTGCACCGCCGCATGGGCGATCAGCGGCGTCTGCGGCGCGGGCTTGGCCACCACCGCGTTGCCGGCGACCAGCGCGGCAGCGACCTGGCCGAGGAAGATGGCCAGCGGGAAGTTCCACGGGCTGATGCAGGCGAACACGCCCCGGCCGACCAGGGTCAGCTCGTTCTTCTCGCCGGTCGGGCCGGGCAGGGTCACGGGCAGGAAGGTCTCGCGGGCGCGGGCGGCGTAGTAACGGCAGAAGTCGACCGCCTCGCGCACCTCGCCCAGCGCGTCCGGGATGGTCTTGCCGGCTTCGCGCACACAGAGGGCCATCAGGCGCACATGGTCGCGCTCCATCAGGTCGGCCATGCGGTCGAGGCAGGCGGCGCGCGCCACGACGGGCGTGGCTGACCAGGCGTTCTGGGCCGCGTAGGCCTTGAGAATGGCCCGGCCGACGTCGGCCACGCTGGCCTCGACGACCGTGCCGACGATGCGGCTGTGGTCGGCCGGATCGGTGACAGGCCTGCCCTCGCCCGCGACGGCCTGGCCGCCGATCAGCGCGGCGGCGGTCTGTTTGACCGCCCAGGTCTTGCCCATCTCGACGACCAGCCCGTCGAGCACGGCGCGGTCGGTCAGGTCGAGGCCGGCGCTGTTGCGGCGTTCGGGGGCGTAGAGGTCCATGGGGTTGGCGATCCGGCTGTGGGGTTGCAGGCCGGCGGCCTCAACGATGGATACGGGGTCGGCGAGGAGGTCCTCGTCGGAGATATTCTCGTCGGCGATCTGGTGGACGAAGCTGGTGTTTGCCCCGTTCTCCAGCAGGCGGCGGACGAGGTAGGCCAGCAGATCGCGATAGCCGCCGACCGGGGCATAGACCCGCGCGGCCACCCCGCTCCCGGCCATCAGCCGCTCATAGAGGCCGCCGCCCATGCCGTGCAGGCGCTGGAACTCGAAGTCCCGCCGCGCCCCGGCCCAGCCGAGGATGGTCGCCACGGTCAGCGCGTTGTGGGTGGCGAAGGCGGGGTAGATGCCGGGCGCGTCGAGCATGGCCCGGGCGCAGGCGAGGTAGCTGACATCGGTCGCCGCCTTGCGCGTGAACACCGGATAGTCGGCCAGCCCCCGCTCCTGCCCGCGCTTGATCTCGCTGTCCCAGTAGGCGCCTTTCACGAGGCGCACCGTCAGGCGTCGGTCGGTCTCGCGGCCGAGGGCGTCGGCCCAGGCGATGACCGCCGGCGCGCGCCGCTGATAGGCCTGAACCGCCATGCCGAGGCCATCCCAGCCGGCCAGCTGCGGCGCGCGGGCGACGGCCTCGATGATGTCGAGGCTCATCTCCAGCCGCTCGGCCTCCTCGGCGTCGATGGTCAGGCCGATGCCGTGCTCGACGGCGAACTCGGCCAGGCGGAGGGTGCGGGCGATCAGCTCGGGCACGCAACTGGCGTCCTTGGCCGTCTCGTAGCGCGGGTGGATCGCCGAGAGTTTGACCGAAACGCTGTCGCGGGCATGCATCTCGCCCTCGAAGCCGCAGGCCTGGCCGACCGCCTCGATGGCGTCGAGGTAGGCCTGCAGATAGCGGTCGGCGTCGTCCATGGTCCGGGCGCCCTCGCCCAACATGTCGAAGCTGTGCCGGAAAGCCGCCGAGCCGCCCCGGTCGGCGCGCTTGAGCGCCTCGGTGATGGTCCGGCCGAGCACGAAGGCCTCGCCCATCATCTGCATCGCCGCCGCCACGGCCTTGAGGATGGCCGGCTCGCCCAGCCGCCCGACCAGCTTTGTCAGCGTGCCCGCGTCGTCGTCCATCAGCCCGCGGGCGAGGATAAGACCGAGGGTGGCCGAATTCACCAATACCGAGCCGGACTGGCCCGCATGCGAGGCCCAGTCGGCCCGGCCCAGCTTGTCTCGCACCAGCTCGGCGGCGGTCAGGGGATCGGGCACCCGCAGATAGGCCTCGGCCAGCGACAGCAGGGCCACGCCCTCGTCGGTGGTCAGGCTGTATTCCTGCAGGAACCGCTCGACCCAGCCGTCGGATCCGGCCTTGCGCAGATCGGCCAGCATGACCTTCGCCTGGGCTTCGACGCCGGCGCGCTCGGCGGCGGTGAGCGTCGCGGCAGGGACCAGCGCGGCCAGCCGCTCGGGCTCCGGCGCGCGGTAGAGGGGCGCGATGGCGGCCCTCGCCTGCGTGAGGGCGGGCGCGGAAGAGACAGACGGTCGGTCGGACATGGCAAAACCGGGCTGACGAAGATTATCCTGTGATACCCCGGATAGCGGCGAAGGTGCTTGGCTTGTTGCGGCGCGCGCCGTAGATTTTCCAGAATGACGCGCCATTTTCCGAAGGATCACCGCATACGGAATGACCCGTCAGGGACAGACACCTGCGGTGTCTGTCCCGAATACGGATCGGACGCCCATGCTGGATGAACTGGACCGCAAGATCCTGCGGGTGCTGCAGACCGACGGGCGGATCACCAACCAGGACCTGGCCACGCGGGTCGGCCTGTCCCCCGCCGCCTGCCACGACCGGTTCCGGCGGTTGCGCGAGCGCGGCTACATCACCGGCTTCGTCGCCCTGCTCGACCCGGTCAAGATCGACCGCGCCCTGATGATCTTCGTCGAGATCCAGCTCGACCGCACGACCGGCGAGACCTTCGACCAGTTCGCCGCGACCGTGCGGCGCACGCCGGAGATCCTCGAGTGCCACATGGTCGCCGGCGGGTTTGATTACCTGATCAAGGCGCGCGTCTCGGACATGGCGGCCTATCGCGCGTTCCTCGGCGAGACCCTGGTCAACCTGCCGGGCGTGCGCGAGACGCGGACCTATGCGGTGCTGGAGGAGGTGAAGAACACGGTGGTGATGGGGGTGTGAGAGCGCCTCCTGAACCACCGCCTACTCCGCCGGGCAGACCCTGCGCAGGGCGCGCGCCAGGTCGGCCTGCGTGTAGGGCTTGGCCAGCCGTTGCAGCGTCTCGTCGACCCCTTCGGGCAGTTCGGCGTAACCGGAGGCGAGGATCACGGGAGTGTGGAGCCGGCGCGCGCGGATCGCGTCGACCAGCTCGACGCCGGTCATCTGGGGCATGGCCTGATCGGTGACCACGACATCGACGCTGGCCTTGTCCAGGATAGCCAGAGCTTCCGCGCCCGACGCGGCGGCGAAGGCCACATGGCCGAGGTCTTCGAGCACAGCGACGGTGTTGTTGAGCACCAGCCGGTCATCGTCCACCGCCAGCACCACAAGGGAGCGGCCGACCTGGTCAGCTGGGGATTCGACTGTCACTCGTACAGCAGCGCGGGGCATCTCGCGCGCGGTGGCCCGGGGCAGCCAGATGTCGGCCCGCACGCCCCCGCCAGGCGGACTGCTCAGCGTCAGCCGGCCGCCGGACTGTTCGGCCAGGCCGTGGACCATCGAGAGGCCCAGCCCCGTGCCCTTGCCGACGCCCTTGGTCGTGAAGAACGGCTCGGTGGCGCGCGACAGGGCCTCGGCGGTCATACCCGCGCCACTGTCGATGACGCTGAGCCGGACATAGTCGCCGGGCGGCAGGTTGGGCTCGCTGACCGGGCCTGTGACGGTGGCCGCGACCGCCTCGACGACCAGCTCGCCGCCCTCGGGCATGGCGTCCCGCGCGTTGACGGCCAGGTTGATCAGAGCGGTTTCCAGCTGGTTGGCGTCTGTCAGCACCGGGGGCAGGTCGGACGGAAAACGGGCGCTCAGCCGAACCGAAGGCCCCAGCGACCGCTCCAGCAGCCCGCTCATGCCGCTGACCAGAGCGGCCACATCGACGCTTTCGGGGCTCAGCTCCTGCTTGCGGGCGAAGGCCAGCATGCGCTGGGT
>JBKJII010000235.1:0-9169 GCA_046598505.1 Caulobacter sp.
CAGGACCCCGGCCGCGCCGCCCGCCTGGACCTGATGCACGACGCGCAGCGCGGCCGGCTGCGCATCGTCATCGCCGGCGGCCCCAAGGTCACCGCCGACCTGCTGCGCCTGATCCAGGCGGTGACCGAGTCATGAGCGGCGTCCAGATCCTGAGCGGCGCCCGCATCTGGCTCTGCGACGCGGACGGTCCGCGCCTCTCCACCGGCCGCGACGCCACCGACATCATCGGCGACGCCTATGGCGCCGACGTCGCCGTCATCGCCCTGCCCGCCTCACGCCTCGCCGACGAATTCTTCGACCTCAGCACCCGGCTGGCCGGGGAGTTCGTGCAGAAGTTCGTCAACTACGGGGCGGCCCTGGCCATCGTCGGCGAAATCACAGGCCACGTCGCGGCCAGCCCCGCCCTGCGCGACTTCATCTACGAGTCCAACCGCGGCCGGCATCTGTGGTTCGTGGACAGCCTGGACGATCTCGCCGCCCGCCTGTGACGCCAGGGCAGGCTTGCGCCTTAGCCGTGATCGGCCGACCTTCTCGCCCAACCAGAAAACAACCGGGCGGAGAGCGACCATGTCCATCGACTTCGAGATTCCAGCAGACGCCAAGGCCATCCGCGCCAAGGTGCGCCAGTGGGTGCACGACGAGTGCATTCCGGCCGAGAAGCGGCTGGTGGACAAGGAGTCCTTCAAGACCGTCCTGGCCGAGCTGCGCACCAAGGCCCGGGCCGCCGGCCTCTGGCTGCCCTTCATCCCCAAGGAATACGGCGGCATGGGCCTGGGCCCGCTGGCCAACGCCCTGGTGCAGATGGAGCTGGGCGAGAGCCACCTGGGCGCGCTGTCGATGAACAGCCAGGGCCCGGACGACGCCACCATGCTGACCCTGTTGGCGCACGGCACCGAGTACCAGAAGGAGAAGTACCTCAAGCCGCTGCTGAACGGTGAGAAGCGCGTCTGCTACTCGATGACCGAGAAGGCGGCCGGCGCCGACGCCACCGGCATGCAGACCCGAGCGGTGAAGGACGGCAACGAGAACTACATCCTCAACGGCGAGAAGTGGTTCTCCTCGGCGGCCAGCGCCGCCGACATGGCCGTCGTCATGGCCATGACCGACCCCGACGCCCCGCGCCACCAGCGCTATTCGACCTTCATCGTCGAGCTGCCGAACCCCGGCTACATCATCAAGCGCGACATCGGCACCATGGCCAAGGAGGGGCCCCTCAGCCACATCATGGGCGGCGGCCACTCCGAGATCGAGATCAAGGACCTGGTGATCCCGGCCGAGAACCTGCTGGGGGGTGAAGGCCAGGGCTTCAACATGGGCCAGCACCGCCTGGCCTACGGCCGCCTGCGCCACGGCATGCACAATGTCTCGATGGCCCAACGCGCGCTCGACCTGGCCGTGGCCCACGTCACCAGCCGCGAGACTTTCGGCAAGAAGCTCAGCGAACGCCAGGGCGTCCAGTTCATGCTCGCCGACTGCGCGCAGGACATCTACATCGCCCGGCTGATGCTGCTGCACATCGCCTACAAGGCCGAGAAGGGTCTCGACCTGCGCCAGGAGAACGGCATCGCCAAGGTCTACCTGGCCAACATGGTCCACCGCGTGGTCGACACGGCGATCCAGCTGCACGGCGCCCTTGGCTATTCGACGGATACGCCGCTTGCCCGCTGGTACACCCACATTCGCAGCCAGCGGCTGGTCGACGGGCCGGACGAGGTTCACCGCTGGACCACGGGCCGCAACGTGATCAAGGCCTTCGAACGCGACGGCACCACCGCCGCAGCCGTGGGCGGCGATCTGCTCTAGCCTTGCAAGGGCAGGGCCTGAACCCGGCTGGCGATCTCGTCCGCCGCCCGGTTCAGGTCCGGCCCGTCCAGGGTCTCCAGCGCGATGACCGCCATCGGCGCGTCGCCGTCCTTACGGCGGCCGCGCTGGTAGGCGGGGTCGTAGTGCAGTTCCATCAGCGCTTCGGCGAGGGCCGCGTAGTCGCCGGCCGCCAGCAGGGCGCGCCACCCCTCCAGCCGCTTCTGGCTGGGATGGACGGGCAGGCGGGCCAGCACCGCCTCGATCAGATCGTGATTGGCGACGATGTCGCTGTAGGCGCTTACCAGATAGCGGGCGCGTTCCTCGCGCGGCGCCGAGACCTCGATGCGCGGCGCCGCCTGCATCCGCGCCCAGAGCGCCGGCGGGACCATCAGATCGCCAATGCGGCTGGATTCCGCTTCGACGACCACAGGCCGCGTCGGATCGAGCGCTTCCATGGCCCTCAGCAACTTCGACTCGAAGCCTTTCTGGGCCGGTTGAGGCTGTCCCGGCAGGCCGCCGAACAGCGACCCGCGATGGCCCGCCATGCCCTCCAGGTCGAGGGTCTGGACGCCGCGCGAGGCGAGTCCGTGCAGGATCTCGGTCTTCCCCGTCCCCGTGTCGCCGTCGAGCAGCACCAGGTTGAGCGGCCAGCTGTCCTCGTAGAGGCGCGCCTGTACATGCCGCCGCCAGGTCCGGTAGCCCCCGACCAGAAGACTTGTACGCCAGCCGACCCGCGACAGGATCGTCGCCATCGACTCCGACCGCTGCCCGCCGCGCCAGCAATAGACCAGCGGCGCGAAGTCCTGAGGCCGGTCAGCGAGATCGGCTTCCAGATAGCGGGCGATGTTGCGGGCGACATAGGCCGCGCCGATGCGGTTGGCCCGGAGTCTCGACTCCTGGACATAGATGGTCCCCACTTCTGTCCGTTCGGCGTCGGTGAGAACCGGCAGGTTGATCGCCCCCGGCACATGGTCGAGCGCGAACTCGCCGGGACTGCGGACGTCGATGATCGTCTCGAACGGTGCGAGCGCGGCGGCGTCGGCGCTGGTCACCTGCAGAATGCGCGACATGGGTTTTCCGTTCTCGCCCGTCTCCCCTCCGCTGTAGGGGACTTCGCGCCTGTCCTTCAATAAGAAGCAGGATCAAGCCGCTGGAGATGCCCCCTTTGACCGATCCCGTGAGACTGACGTCCCTGGCCCACGGCGGCGGTTGCGGCTGCAAGCTGGCGCCGGCGGTGCTGCGGGAAATCCTGGCGAAAACGCCGGTTGCGGCGGTGTTTCCGAACCTGATGGTCGGGACCGAGACCTCGGACGACGCGGCCGTCTGGCGGCTCAACGACAACCAGGCGCTGGTGGCGACCACGGACTTCTTCATGCCGGTGGTTGACGACCCGTTCGACTTCGGCCGCATCGCCGCGACCAACGCCCTTTCGGATGTCTACGCGATGGGGGCGACACCGATCTTCGCCCTGGCCCTGGTCGGTATGCCGATCGACCGCCTGCCGGTCGAGACCATCCAGCAGATCCTTGCCGGCGGGGCTTCCGTCTGCGCAGCGGCGGGCGTGCCGATCGCCGGCGGCCATTCGATCGACAGCGTCGAGCCGATCTATGGCCTGGTGGCGCTGGGTCTGGTGCATCCGGACAAGGTCCTGACCAACCGTGGCGCGCGGGCAGGGGACGTGCTGATCCTGACCAAGGCGCTGGGCGTCGGCATTCTCAGCGCGGCCTTCAAACAGGAAAAGATGCCGGCCGGCGGCTATGAGGCGATGATCGCCTCGACCACCCGGCTGAACACGGTCGGTGCGGGCCTGGGCGATGTCGCCGGCGTGCATGCCGTCACCGACGTCACCGGATTCGGCCTGCTCGGGCATTTGCTGGAAATGTGTCGGGGGAGCGGTCTGGCGGCGGAGGTCGATCCCGAAGCACCGGCGTTGCTCACCGGCGTCGAGGCGCTGGCCAGAGGCGGCGTCCGGACGGGCGCTTCGACGCGCAACTGGGCCAGCTATGGGACGTCGGTGCTCTTGCCCGACGGCTTTGCGGACTGGCGACGCGACATCCTCTGTGATCCCCAGACAAGCGGCGGGCTGTTGATCGCCGTGGCGCCGGACCGGGCGAGCGAAGTGCTGGCGCAGGTGACCGCCGCAGGCTTCGGCGCATCGCGGGTGATCGGCCGGTTCGTCGACGGGCCTGCAGAGGTTCGTGTCGGCGCCGGCTGAGTTTCCCCTCTTTCAGAGGATGTCGCCCTCCCGACCTCGGGCCAGACTGGCTGAAAGTCTTGAGGGAGTTCCACCCATGTCCCGTTTCGCGCGCCTCGTCCTTGGCGTTTCGCTCGCCGGCCTGCTCAGCGGCTGTGCAAGCCTGATTACCGGCGGTCCCCTGATCCGCCCCGGCGAGCCGGTCGGCGCCATCGCCGTGATAAACCGCACCAGCCACCCGATCGGCGTGGTCGCCATCTCGGCGTGCAGCGCCTCGACCTATGGCCTGAACCGGCTGCCCGACGGGGTCTCGATCCCTTCGGGACGCAGCTATCAGTTTGAGGTGTCGGCCGGGTGCTGGGACGTCGACGCGGGCGCCTTCGGCGTCGGCGAGGCCCGACAGCGCCTCACTGTCGGCCCGGGCGGTGTGACGCGCTACACCGTCACCGACTAGGCGCCGCGCAGGGCGGCTTGCGCGCGACGACCGGAGGGATAAGGTCCGCGCCTTCCCTTTGTCTTCGCGAGCATCCGCCATGGCCGTCGACCGTCGCCAACTCCTGCTGGGAGCCGCCGCCGCCGGCGTCGCCGCCAGTGCGCCGAACCTGACGTTCGCCGCGGCCGCTGGGCCGGTGGATAATCCGAAACTGGCAAAGTTGCTCGACAGCTTCGTGCAGGAGATGCTGGTCGCGTCGCCCGAGACGGCGACTTCGCTCGGTCTCGACGGCGGCGCCAATGCCGGCCTCAAGAGCCGGCTCAGCGACGCCTCGATCACCGGACGCAAGGCTACCGTGGCCGACTACGCCGGGCGTCGCAAGCGCCTGAAGGGCATCGACCGCGCCGGGCTGACGCCATCGGATGCGACGCTTTACGACACGGTCGACTACGCCCAGGGGCTCGGCGCGGAAGGGGGCAAGTTCAGCTACGGCCTCGACACCGCCAATCCCTACATCGTCAGCCAGCAGAACGGCGCGGCGCTGAACACGCCGGAGTTCCTCAACTCCCAGCATCTGATCGGCGTCAAGGCTGACGCGGACGCCTATGTCGCTCGCCTCGAAGGCCTTGCGGTTGTTCTCGACCAGGAGACGGCCCGCATTCAGGCCGACGCGGCAGCCGGGGTCTCGCCGCCGAGCTTCATCCTGACCAACGCCCTGGGCCAGCTGAATGGCATGCGCACGGTCCCGGCCGGCGAGACCGGGCTGGTGCGGTCGCTGGTCGAGCGGACGAAGGCCAAGGGAATCGCCGGCGACTACGCGGGCGCAGCGACGGCCATCGTCGGGCAGAAGATCCTGCCGGCGCTCGACCGCCAGATCGCCGCCCTGACGGCGCTGCAGGCCGGCGCAAGTCCGGACGGCGGCGTCTGGCGGCTGCCTGACGGCGAGGCCTACTACGCCTGGGCGCTGCGCACCGGCACCACGACCGAACGCACGGCGGATGACATCCACCAGATGGGCCTCGACCAGGGTGCGGCCATCGACGCCGAGATGGATGCGGTGCTGAAGTCGCAGGGCTTCACCCAAGGCACAGTGGGCGAACGCATGGGCGCCCTGACCCGCGACCCGCGCTTCCTCTATCCCAATACCGACGCCGGCAAGGCCGAACTGCTCGCCTATCTCAACGGCAACATCGCCGCGATCCGCCCGCATATGGCCAGGCTGTCGAAGCTGAACCTGAAAGCCGAGGTCGAGGTCCGGCCAGTGCCCAAGGAGATCGAGGCCGGTGCAGGCCTGGGCTACATGAACTTCGCCTCGCTCGATGGCTCGCGGCCGGCGATCTACTACGTGAACCTGCAGGATACCGGCAACTGGCCGCGCTACACCCTGTGCAGCCTGACAATGCACGAGGCCATCCCGGGCCATGCCTGGCAGGGCGCCTATCTGGCCGAGCGGCGGGACAAGGTCGCGCCGATCAGCGCTCTGATGGGCTTCAACGCCTTCGTCGAAGGCTGGGCGTTGTATGCGGAGCAGATGGCCGACGAGGTGGGCATGTATGCCGACGATCCGCTCGGCCGGCTGGGCTATCTGCAGGCGCAGCGGTTCCGCGCCGCGCGTCTGGTCGTCGACACCGGTCTGCACCACAAGCGATGGAGCCGTGACAAGGCGATCGACTGGATGACCGCGGCTACGGGTCGGGCGAAGCGGGCGATCACCAGCGAAGTCGACCGCTACTGCGCCAGCCCGGGCCAGGCCTGCGGCTACAAGGTCGGCCACACCGAGATCGTGCGTCTGCGCGAGACGGCCAGGACGGCGTTGGGGGCGAAATTCGACATCCGCGACTTCAACGATGCCGTCGTCGCTACCGGCGGCGTGCCGATCACCGTGCTGGCCTCGGTGATCGATCGCTACATCAAGGGGTAGACGCGACCTACTGACCCAGCAGGCGACGGGCGGCGTCGAGTGCGCCATTGATCCCTTCCGCGTCACGCCTGGCCGGGACGCCCTGGCTGCAGACGAGTTCGCTCAGGACGCCGTAGACCGAGCCGGCCTCTACGGCCCTTGGCGCGGGATCGGCCGGAACCCAGCTGATCGGCTGGCCTGTCCGGTCGAACGTCCGCGTGCCCCGGAGTGCGAACACGCCGCCGGCGCAGTCGATACTCAGGCCGGACACCTCGAAGGTTCCGCGTCGCTCGCCCGTGGCCTCTGACTCTGAAAAGACCGTCAGCCGGACCACATCGACGATCGTCTCCGTGACCATGACCCGGTCGAGGTCGAGGTAGGAGATCTGCCAGCCCGGAATGAGGCCCAGTTGCATAAGACCGCCTGTGGGCGGGGTCAGGCGCGCAATGTCGACAGGCATCTGCCCTGCCGCCTGCGGCGTTTGGGGCGCGGCTGTCGGCGTCGGCGTCGTGGCGGGAGGCGTCGCGGCGGCATAACGAAAGCGGATCGCGAAGGAGATCCTGCTGCCTTCCAGGTCCACCTCGCCGGCCCTGGCTGTCATCCGGTAGAGCGGCGCCACACGCAGCGCGGCGGCGCCGAAGCCCATGCCCGGCGGCGTTTCGCTCTTCACCGTGCAGCCCTGCAACCGGCCTGTCCGGGTGACGGAGCAGTCCAGGATGGCCCGGCCGTCGACCCTGTCGCGCATGGCCTCAGGCGGACCCAGTCGTTCCATATCGGCGGTCGAGGGCTTCTCCACCCACTGAACCCCTTCGCCGGCGCTGTCCTGGGCCTGCGGGGAGGCCGGCCAGACCAGCGCCAGCGCGGTCAGCAGCACTGCGCCAATCGACCTGAGACCCACCATCGCCCACCTCGTGGTCAAGCACGGTATTTTCCGCCTTCCGGATTGGCAACCGGGTGGGCGCCCGCGCATCAGGGGCTCGTGAAGAAGGCGTTCTTGGCGAGGCCGAGGAGTTGTCGTCGGTCGTCGAGCCCCTTCAACGCCTTGCCGTTGATCACACGGGTCACGCCGCTGACGTCGTCGCGGTCGGCGATCACGTTGATCTTGTTGCTGGTCCAGAACGCCACCGCGATGCGGGCAGCGATGTCGGCCTCGGCGGCCCGGTCGGGGTCGAGCACAAGATCGACGTCCTTCACGGCGATCAGCTTCGAGTACTTCTGGTAGTTGCCCCGGCCGGTCAGCTGGATGAAGCCGCGACCCCGGAAGCGATAGCCGTCGCCGGCAAGCTTGTTGCCGTTGGCCGTCGCGTAGACGTGGTTGGCGAAGGCCTCGCCGGTCGTGTCCTCGTCCAGCAATTTCGTGGCCTGCTCCTCGCTCTTGATCGTCGAGGGGAAGGTCGCCAGCGCGTTCTTCGGCTTGTAGCTGAAGATCTCGACCATTCGGGCGAAGCGCATGCATTCGTGGGACAGCTGGGAGAGGAAGTGAGCGACTCGCAGCGGTGTGTTGAGCTCCCCCTTCTTGCGCTGCGCCTCAAGCGCCGATGCATAGCCGGCCAGCGTCTCCGGTTTGATCTTGCTGTTGGCGAGGCGATTCAGCTTCAGCAGTGTGATGCCGGCCATATTGTCGAGTTCGCTCGCTGTCGGCGCCCGCGTCACCATCGTCCGCTGCACCGGTCGCGCCGAGGCCAACAACGTATCGGCATAGGCCGGGTTGGCGGACGCAGCGGTGGATTGGCGGACGACGGATGCGGGCATGGCTCAGCCGAAGGCGTAGGTGAAGCCGGTCGGTCCGGCGTCCACCGAGATCGACTGAACCGCCTCACCGCCCATCTGGCGGTTGAGCAGCTCGACCGACATTTCCGGCAGCATCGTGTTGGTCAGGATGGCGTCGATGACCCGCCCGCCCGAGGCCACCTCGTTGCAGCGCGAGACGATCAGCTCGATCACCGCGTCGGTGAAGGTGAAGGCCATGGCGTGGTTCTCCGCCACGCGCTTCTTGATACGGTTCATCTGCAGGCGGACGATGCCTTGCAGCATGGCCGGCGACAGCGGGTAGTAGGGCAGCACCACCAGGCGGCCGAGCAGCGCCGGCGGGAACACCTTGAGCAGTTCCGGCCGCAGCGCCTGGGCCAGGGCCTCGGGGTCCGGCTTCATCTCCTCGTCTTCCGAGAGGCTGGTGATGAGCTCGGTGCCGACGTTGGAGGTGAGCAGGATCAGGGTATTCTTGAAGTCGATGTGACGGCCTTCGCTGTCGTCCATGTAGCCCTTGTCGAACACCTGGAAGAACATCTCGTGGACATCGGGGTGAGCTTTCTCGACTTCGTCAAGCAGCACCACCGAATAGGGCCGCCGCCGCACTGCCTCCGTCAGCACGCCGCCTTGCCCATAACCGACATAGCCCGCCGGAGCGCCTTTCAGCGTTGAGACGGTATGCGCTTCTTGAAACTCGCTCATGTTAATCACGATCAAGCTGTCATCGCCCGAGAACAGCAGTTCGGATAGGACCATCGCGGTTTCAGTCTTGCCGACCCCCGAAGGGCCGCACAGCATGAACACCCCGACCGGCTTGTTCGGATTGTCGAGCTTGGCGCGGCTGGTCTGGATCCGTTTGGCGATTTCGTTCATCGCATGATCTTGTCCGATCACCCGGGTCTTGAGCTGATCGGCGATCGTCAGCACGCTCTCGATCTCGTTCTTGACCATGCGGCCCATCGGGATCCCGGTCCAATCACCGACGACCGCGGCGACCGCGTCCTGATCGCACACCCCGAATACCATCGGGTTGTCGCCCTGCGCCGCGTGCATCGCGTCGAGCGCGGCGGCCAGCGCTGCTTTTAGCGCT
>JBKJII010000418.1:0-1576 GCA_046598505.1 Caulobacter sp.
TGCCGCCCACGCCACCGTCGAGGCTCATGCTGTAGCTGGACGCGGAGGACTCGGTGACCACTTCCTCGCGGTAGGCCGTGTATTTCTCAATGGTGACGATGGTCAGCACCTTGATGCCGGCCCCGAAGCGGCGGAGCAGGCTGCGCTCGTTGCAGTCGCGGGCCGGCGCCTGCGGACGGCAGACCAGCTGCCCGGCGTCGGCAGCCGAGCCGCGCGACCGATAGAGGGCCTCGCCCTTGGCGCAGATCATGGTCTGTCCCCCCGAGAAGGATATCTGCTCGACCCACTGGGCGATGGTCACCTGCATGCGGGTCCCGGCGATGCAGCGATAAAGCTCCCCGTCGTAGAGATCTTCGACGTCGCGCTCGGGGAACACCTGGCTGGCGGGGTGTGGAATGTCGCGGTCGTCGAGGCAGAAGGCCTGAATGACCACCCGGCGGGAGCTGGTGCGGCTGGCCTCGTAGGCCACCTGGCGGGTGCGGCGAACGCCCTGGACGTCGAGGCCCTGGATCGCGCCAGTCGCGACCGGTGGGGAATAGTATCCGCCGCCGCCGCCCCCGCCATAGGCGACCGCGCCGGCTCCGGCGCCGGCGCCGGCGACCGAAACGGCGATCGCATTGGCGTTGACGATGATGTTGGTGCGGCCACCGGCGGTGCAGCAATTGGGGGGGCTCGGTGGCCGGGGCGGAGGCGCGGGCGGCGTGCAGCAGGGCGGAGGCGTCGGCGGTGTGCAGCAGGGCGGCGGAGGCGGCGTGCAGCACGGCGGCGGCGGGGCGCAGCACTGGGCCGCCGCCTTGTCGCCCGGAAACGCCGAGGACGCGAACCAGATCAGGATTCCCCCGACCAGAGCCATCAGCAGATTGCGGTACGCCATGGGACGAGTCCCCTCCAGATTCCGTGCGCGCCTACATGCAAGAACCGCGCCGGAGCGCGCCCTTGTGTCCCGAAAGAGGACACCGCGGACCTGGCCCGGGACTTCCCTGCAACCCTCGTGCGGCCGCATCCGGCCGTTCGGGCGGAGGGCCGAACCATGGTCCATCCCAACACGGAACGATTGACGGAGTATTGGCGTGCGCGCGCCGCCGGGGGCGAAGCGCCCTGGCGCACCGACGTCGATCCTACCGATTTCCATGACCTCCTGCCCCAGGTCCTGATCGTCGGCCGCGCAGCCGACGGCACATTCCCGTTTCGCCTTGCCGGCGGCTTCGTGTCCGACCTGCATCGCGCCGACTTGCGCGGACGGTGCCTGCTGGATCTCTGGCGGCCCGGCGACCGCTGGCAGCTGAAATCGGCCCTCGAATTCACGCGCGGCCGGCCCGAGCCGCTGGTCGTGCATGCCGACATCCTGGCCGACGGCGTCGGACCGGTCAGCATGGAAGTGCTGCTGGCGCCGCTGCGTGGCCCGTCGGGCGAGGTGGACCGCTTTATCGGCCTCTACCAACCAACGGGCTTGATCGCCCGCCTGCTCGGCCGCCCTGCTCTGGCGCTGGCCGTTGGCGGCATCAGCCGTTCCGACAGCGGCGAGGCTGCGCCGTCATTGCGGCTGGCGTCGGTCGACGGGCGACGGATCGCCTGA
>JBKJII010000043.1:0-4943 GCA_046598505.1 Caulobacter sp.
CCCTCGGCCGGCACGATCGCCCGCGCCTTGGGATCGACCATGTAGAGGGACGCCAGACGGCCGCGCTTGGCCTCGGGGACCCAGAAGGCCGTGTCGGTCATTTTCAGCGGGCCGAAAATGCGGCTTTCCATGAAGTCCGGCAGGGTCTGACCCGAGAGCTTCTCGACGATGTAGCCCTGGATATCGACGGCGACGCTGTAACGCCATTCCGTCCCCGGCTGGCTGGCCGCCGGCAGGGTCGCGATCACGCCCATGGCGTCCTTGAGCGACTGCTGCCGAAACAGCGTGGAATCCTGATAGGCCTTGTCGACGTAATTGTCGGCCATCAGGCCGTAGGCGAAGCCGGCCGTATGGGTCATCAGCTCGCGCATGGTGGCCGATCGGGCGATGGGCTCGAGGATCGGCTTGCCGTCCTTGTCGAGCCCCTTGAACACCTTCAGGCCCGCGAACTCGGGGATGTATTTGGTCACCGGATCGTCGAGCTTCCAACGCCCCTCCTCGAACAGGATCATCATCGCCACGCCGGTCACCGGCTTGGTCTGGCTGTACATCCGGAAGAGGGTGTCCCGGGTGATCGGTGCGCCGCTGGCGACATCCTTCACCCCGTGAGCGTTGACCGCGACGATCTTGCCGTGCCGGGCCAGCAGGGTCATGACCCCGGGGACCATGCCGGCGTCGACCAGACCGTTGAGGGTCGCATCAAGTTTGGCCAGGCGCTCGGAGGAGAAGCCGACCGACTCCGGTGTCGCCGTGGGCAGGCCAAGGGGGGATGCTGCGGTGGTCGAGGGCGCTGCCGCGGGCGCAGCTTTTTTGCCCCAGGGTGCGGCGCTGGTCGCCGGCGCCAGGGCCGCCAGAGTCATTGCGGCAGCCGCCGCGGCCAGTCCCTTGCGCCAGATCGTCATGAATCGCTCCCCGCCGGCGCTCAAACAGCCGTTTCGTCGGACCGTAACGCGGGTTGGGAGCGGAGCAAGATGGACGTTGGGGAAACCCGCGCCTTCATCGGCCAAGTGCGTCCTTCGGGACGCGGCTTCGCCGCTCCTCAGGATGACGGGCAGCGGGTGCTTGCACTAATGTCCGTCATGGTGAGGAACACTCCGGGAGTGCGTCTCGAACCACGCAAACTACTTCGGCCGGAACCGCTTGCTGGCCGGGAAGCCCTTGGGGGCCAGTTTGCCGGAGGCGCTGCGGCGGCCTTCCCAGTCCTTCCAGTCGGGCCAGTCGCGGGTGCGGCCCGCCGCGTCGGTCCAGGCGGCGCCGGCGGCGGCGTTGAACACCAGCACGTCGCGCAGGCCGCCCTCGCGGTAGGCCTGCAGCTTGACGCCCTTGCCACGCGGCATTTCCGGCAGTTCCTCAAGCGGGAAGATCAAAACCTTCCCGTTGTCACCAATAACCCCGAGCCGGTCGCCGGTGACCTCCAGCGACACCAGCGCCTCACCGTTCAGCACCTGCTTGCCGGCCTTGCGGAAGGCCAGCGCCTCCTCCTCTGGCAGCACGAAGCCGTAGCCGGCCTTGCTGGCCAGCACACGCTTGCGGCCCGGCTTGTGCGGGAAGACGTCGATGATTTTCACCTGGTCGTCGATGTCGACCATCAGCCGCAACGGCTCGCCATGGCCGCGGGCGCCGGGCAGCTTGCTGCAGTCGAGCGTGAAAAAGCGCCCGTCCGATGCGAAGATCAGCAGCTTGTCCGTCGTTTCCGCCGGCACGATGAATCCGAGCTTGTCGCCTTCCTTGAACTTCAGTTCTGACGGATCCTCGACCCGGCCCTTGGCCGCGCGGATCCAGCCCTTGTCGGACAGGATCACCGTGATCGGCTCGCGCACCACGAAGGCCTCGACCGACGCTTCGATCGACACGGTCGGCGCCTCGGCGAAGTCGGAGCGGCGCTTGCCGACCGTGGTCTCAGGACCGAGGACCTTGCGGACGTCCTTGAGCCCCTCCCCGACCAGTTTCCACTGCATCTTCTCGTCGGCCAGCATGGCGACGATGCCGTCGCGCTCCTCGGCCAGCTCCGCATGCTCGCGACGCAGCTCCATCTCTTCCAGTTTGGCCAGCTGGCGCAGACGGGTGTTGAGGATGGCGTCGGCCTGGATATCGGTCAGGGCGAAGGCGGCGATCAGCTTCTGCTTCGGCTCGTCCTCGTAACGGACGATGCGGATCACTTCGTCGAGATTGAGGAAGGCGACCAGCAGGCCGTCGAGGATGTGCAGCCGGGCCTCGATCTTGCCAAGCCGGAACCGCGCCCGACGCACCAGCACTTCGCGGCGGTGCGCCAGGAAGGCCAGCAGCGCTTGCCGCAGCCCCATGACCCCCGGCGTGCCCCGGGCGTCGAGCACGTTCATGTTGACCGGAAAGCGGGTCTCCAGATCGGACAGCCGGAACAGGCTCTCCATCAGAACCTCAGGCTCGACGTTGCGGCTTTTGGGCTCGAGCACGAGCCGGATGTCCTCGGCGCTCTCGTCGCGGACGTCGCCCAGCAGCGGGGCCTTCTTGCTCTCGATCAGGTCGGCCAGGGCTTCGATCAGCTCGGCCTTCTTCACCTGGTACGGAATCTCGGTGACGACGATCTGCCAGCCGCCGCGAGCCAGCTCCTCCATCGTCCACCGCGCCCGATGGCGCACACCGCCCCGGCCGGTCTCGTAGGTTTCCAGCAGGGACGCCGGCCCCTCGACGATGACCCCGCCGGTGGGGAAGTCGGGGCCCCGGACGTGGGCCATCAAGTCCGCCGTGGTCGCTTCGGGCCGCTTGAGCAGCAGCAGGCAGGCGTCGATCAGCTCGGCGGCGTTGTGGGGCGGGATCGAGGTGGCCATGCCCACGGCGATGCCGGAGCTGCCGTTGGCCAGCAGGTTGGGGAAGCCCGAGGGCAGCACGACCGGCTCTTCGTCCTGCCCGTCGTAGGTGGCACGGAAGTCGACTGCATCCTCGTCGATGCCGTCCAGCAGCAGCATGGCCGCCGGCGTCATCTTGCACTCGGTGTAACGCATGGCCGCGGCGTTATCGCCGTCGATATTGCCGAAGTTCCCCTGGCCGTCGATCAGCTGGTAGCGCTGGGCGAAGGCCTGGGCCAGGCGCACCAGGGCGTCGTAGATCGACTGGTCGCCGTGCGGATGGAAGTTGCCCATCACCTCGCCGACGACCTTGGCGCACTTGCGCGCCGCGGACTCGGGGTTCAGCCGCATGTTGCTCATGGCGTACATCAGCCGCCGGTGCACGGGCTTGAGCCCGTCCCGCACGTCGGGCAGGGCCCGCGAGCTGATGGTCGACAGCGCGTAGGCCAGATAACGCCGCGACAGCGCCTCGGTCAGCGGCTCGTCAATGATGCGGTCGCCGTCGCCGGGCGGAGGAGTGTGAACGGTCATGCTGGTGCGGAATCAACTTCGAATCGGAATTCACGGAACACCCGATTCTAGCCCGGACCGGCCGGGATTGTCGCCGCGTCATTCCCTTCTCCCGGAGGGAGAAGGAGGGCCCCGACCGCGCAGCCGCAGGCGGAGACGGGCGGGAGGATGAGGGCTTACGGACGCTCGGGTTGGCGCCGTAACCCCTCACCCTCCCGTCGCTTCGCGCCGGGCCCCTCCCTCTCCCTCCTGGAGAGGGCTCTCGACGCGTTGTCAGGCGTTCCGCCGAAGGGCACACTGCAGGCTTGCGGGCCAGCAAGCGCCCTCCTCCACGAAAGCGCCCATGTCCGACCCGGCCCTGAGCATCGCGCAGCTGACCGCGCTGAACCCCGAGTACAACGCCGACCCGCACAGGTTCCTCGACGACCTGCGCGGCCGTTGCCCGGTGCAGCATGACGCCATCTCCGGCAGCCTGATGTTGAGCCGCTATGACGACGTGCGCGGCGTGGTCAACGATCGGACCCTGTGGCGCGATCCGCTGATGGCCGATGAGACGGCCTATATGCAGCGGCGGTTCCTGGACGGCCTCGACCGCAGCCTGCCGCGCTCGAGCACGACCAGCATCCTGATGCTCGACGACCCCGACCACGCCCGGGTGCGCCAGCCGCTGGCCCAGGCGCTCTATGCCCGGGTGGCGAAATTCAAGCCGCAGGTCGAGCAGATCATCAACGATACGCTCAACGGGGTCGCCGGCGAGGCGCAGTTCGACCTGATGGACCGGTTCTGCGTGCCGATCCCCATCGACGTCATCGCCCGCATTCTCGGCGTTGACCCGGACCGGCTGGTCGAGTTCCGCAGCTGGTCCGAAGGGGTCATCCAGAGCCTCAACCCGTTCCGCACGCCGGAGCAGACCGCCGCCATGATGAAGGCCAGCGAGGCGCTGACCGGCTACTTCACCGCCGCCATCGCCGACCGGCGGGCCAACCCGCGCGACGACCTGATCAGCGACATGACGCGTCTCCAGGCCGGTGGCGCCGAGCTGTCCGACGACGAGATCCGCATCAACCTCGGCGCCCTGCTGGTCGGCGGCAACCTGACCACCACTGACCTGATCGGCAACGGCGTGCGCCTGCTGCTGACCCATCCTGAGCAGCTGGCGGCGTTCAAGGCCAATCCGGGTCTCGCCAACGCCCTGGTCGAGGAGATTCTGCGCTACGAGCCGCCGATCGACGTGACGGCGCGCGTCGCCAGCAAGGACATGGAATTCGACGGCTGTCCGGTGAAGCCGGGCCAGGCGATGACCGTCTGGCTGCGCGCGGCCAACCGCGACCCGGCGATGTTCGAGGACCCGCACCGCTTCGACATCACCCGCAAGCACCGGCCGCACGTGGCCTTCGGCGGCGGCGCCCACATCTGCATCGGTGCGCCGCTGGCGAGGCTGGAGGCGCAGGTGGCGTTGCCCATGTTGTTCGAGCGCTTCCCCAACCTGGCCCTGGCCAACCCCGAGGCCCAGCCGCAGTGGCGCACCCTGCCGTTCTTCCGCGGGCTGGAGCGGCTGGATGTGACGGCCTGACTGGGCGACGAAAAAATCTCTCGTCCGTTGTGAGG
>JBKJII010000231.1:0-3629 GCA_046598505.1 Caulobacter sp.
GGACCAGCCGCGAGACGATCCGCAAACGCACCGTGATCGGCTCCTGGAGCGCCCTGCTGGCCTATGTGAAGGTCGCCCTCGCCAACGAGGCGCGGGAGCAGTTCCGGGTGCTGTTTCTCGACAACAAGAACCAGCTGATCGCCGACGAGGTGCTCAATCGCGGGACCGTCGACCACGCCCCCGTCTATCCGCGCGAAGTGATGCGCCGGGCGCTGGAACTGTCCGCCAGCTCGGTGATCCTGGTGCACAACCATCCCAGCGGCGACCCCACCCCCAGCGGGGCCGATATCGATATGACGCGGCAGGTGGTGGAGGCCGGGCGCAGCCTGAAGATCTCGGTGCACGACCACCTCGTCGTCGGACGCGAGGGCGTGGCGAGCTTCAAGGCGTTGGGATTGTTCTAGGTCCTGCCCCTGGCGCGAGAAGCCATCCACACCCGCCAGGCCAGCAACGCGATCACGATCCCCCCATAGACCAGCGGCGGGCGATGGTCGGCCTTGACCAGCAGGTAGTAGTGGACCACCCCCATCGGCACGATCAGGTAGATCAGGCGGTGCAGCCTGCGCCAGAGCGGCGGCCCCAGCCGCCGGATCGCGGCATTGAACGAGGTGGCCGCCATCGGGATCAGCATCAGGAACGCGCCCATCCCGATGGTGATGAAGGGTCGCTTGAGGATGTCCTTCCAGATCGCCGCCCAGTCGAAATACTGGTCCACGCCGATGTAGGTCGACAAATGCAGGACGATGTAGCCGAAGGCGAACAGCCCGATCGGTCGACGCACGCGGATCAGGCGCGGCTGCCGCAGCAGGCGCGCGAGCGGCGTGATCGTCAGGCCGACGATCAGCAGGCGCAGCCCCCAGACACCGAGGTTGCGGATGATCTTCTCGATCGGGTTGGCCCCGAGGTCGCCCTGGTAGCCGCGCCAGGCCAGCCAGACGAGCGGCAACAGGCAGGCCAGCGAGACGGCCCAGATGACGAGCCCGTCCAGGGTCTTGCGGTTCATCAGTAGAATTTCTTCAGGTCCATGCCGCGGTACATCGAGGCGACCTGCTCGCCATACCCGTTGAACATCAGCGTCGGCCGGCGGCGGAACTCGCCGATGCGTCGCTCGGTCGCCTGGGACCAGCGTGGGTGGTCGACCTGCGGGTTCACGTTGGAATAGAAGCCATACTCGTCCGGCGCTGACACATTCCACGCCGTGCGGGGCTGGGTCTCGGTGAACGAGATGCGGACGATGCTCTTGATGCTCTTGAAGCCGTACTTCCACGGCACGACCAGCCGCATCGGCGCGCCGTTCTGGTTCAGCAGGGTCTCACCGTAGAGGCCGACCGCCATCAGGGTCAGCGGGTTCATCGCCTCGTCCATGCGCAGGCCTTCGCGATAGGGCCATTCGAGCACGCGACGCTTCTGGCCCGGCATCTGCTCGGGCCGATAGAGAGTCTCGAAGGCGACGTACCTGGCCTTGCTGGTCGGCTGATAACGCTTGAGCAGATCGGCCAGCGGCACGCCGAGCCAGGGAATGACCATCGACCAGCCCTCGACGCAGCGATGGCGATAAACGCGGTCCTGCAGGGTGTTGGGCTTCAGAAACGTCGCCAGATCCACCGTGCCCGGTTTGGCGCATTCGCCGTCGATCCTGATCGACCACGGCGCGGTCTTGAGGCTGCCGGCGTTGCGGGCCGGATCGTCCTTGTCGACGCCGAACTCGTAGTAATTGTTGTAGCCGGTGACGTCTTCCTTCGAGGTCTTCGGCTCGGTCGTGGAAAACGGGCTGGGCGCACCCTTCAGCGGGATGGCGGCGGCCTCGCCGGCCAGGCCGAGACCGATGCCTGCGGCGCCCAGGGCGAGGAATTCGCGTCGACGCAAATAGACGTCGTGCGGGGTGACATCGTTCTCGGTGAGGTCACCGCCGGTACGGATCAGCATGCTCGTCTCCGTCAGGCCCCACAGCCCTTACGAGGTATCGGCGTCCGTGGATCACGCCGCTCGATCACACGCGAGTCAACTCGCGGGCGCCGGCGCGTGATCAGTCGGCGAGCGCATCGCGTTCCCACTCCAGGAAGTCCGGAGTCTGCAGCAGGCGTTCGACGTAGGGGTCAGCGTCGCCGGCGGCGATTCCATAGCTGCGGAAGCGGGTGGCGACCGGCGTGAAGAAGGCGTCTGCGATACACCAGTCACCGAACAGGAAGGGCCCACCCGACCGCGCCAGCAGGCCGGACCATAGCTGCACCAGGCGACGCACGTTGGCCATTGTCGCCTCCGACAGCGTCGCCTTCGTGGTCAACGTCAGATCCATCGGGCATTCGCCGCGCAGGGCGCCGAAGCCGCTGTGCATCTCGCACGCGGCCGCCCGCGCCAGGGCACGGTCAACAGGATCTTCAGGCCAAAGGTTCGCGGCCGGGAACCGCTCGGCGAGATATTCGCAGATCGCCAGGGAGTCCCAGATGGTCAGGGCCCCGTCCTTCAGAACCGGCACCAGACCCGACGGCGAGTGTTTCAGAATCTCGGCAGTCGAGGTTTCGACCTCGCGAAGGTGCACCAGGGTTTCCGTAAAGGGCGCCCCGGCCCGCTTGATGACCAGCCACGGCCGGAGCGACCAGGTCGACCAGTTCCTGGTGCCGATGACGAGTTCCATGTCCGCCTCCCGAACGCGATCACGCAGCCGTTATTGACACGTGGACCTGACCCGCACCTAAGGTGCCTCAACAATCAGAACAAGCGTTTGACACGGAGGAGCGTACAGATGACCGACGCAGTTGCGCCGGCGGAGGAGCTTGACGCTCCCGAGTCTGTCCCTCTCGTCAGCGACGGTTACCGCCGCTACGCCCTGACCCTTCTGCTGGTCATCTACACCCTGAACTTCCTCGACCGGCAGGTGGTCAACATCCTGGCCGAGTCGATCAAGAAGGACCTGCACCTTCACGACTGGCAGCTGGGCATGATGACCGGCCTGGCCTTCGCCCTGTTCTACACGGTGCTGGGCCTGCCCATCGCGCGGCTGGCGGAACGGGCCAACCGGGCCTGGATCATCTCCGGGGCCATCGCCGCCTGGAGCGGTTTCACCCTTCTGTGCGGTCTGGCGCAGAACTTCCCGCAGTTGATCCTCGCGCGGATCGGCGTCGGCGTTGGCGAAGCCGGCTGCACGCCGCCGTCGCACTCGTTGATCACAGACTATGTGCCGAGGGATAAACGCGCCTCGGCGATCGCCTTCTACTCCATCGGCACGCCGCTGGGCTCGCTGCTGGGCATGGCCATGGGCGGCGTCGTGGCCGACCTGTGGGGCTGGCGCGCCGCCTTCCTTGTGGCCGGCGCCCCCGGCGTCCTGATGGCGCTGCTGGCCTTCTTCACCCTCAAGGAGCCGCGCAAGGCGGCGATCAAAGGCGTTCCGCATGCCGGCCCGAAGATCAGCGAAGCCCTGAAGGAGATTCTCGGCAAGAAGACCTTCTGGCTGATGGCCATCGGCGCCGCGATCATCGCCTTCGCCGGCTATGGCAGCGCCGCCTTCATCGGGTCGTTCTACTTCCGCAACCACGCGGCTGAAGCTGCGGCGGCGGCAAAGACGTTTGGACTCGGGACCGCCGGGTTTCTCGGCCTGGCCCTCGGAATTGTCGGTGGCGTGGCCGGGATTC
>JBKJII010000370.1:0-4163 GCA_046598505.1 Caulobacter sp.
GTCCGCACGCTCAATGGCCGGGTCTGGTCCTCGCATCCGCCGACGGGACGATAGAGCGACCATACCGCTTTTTCTGCTTCCCCTCCCCTGCGTCGCCCGGTCATCATGGTGACAACGAGAAAAGACGGGAGCGAAACATGGACACGCAGTCGAAGTGGACTGGCCTGGACACAGGTCGGCTCGAGCGGATCACCGATCACATCGAGCGCAACTACATCCAGCCCGGCAAGATCGCCGGCTGCCAGGTCGAGGTGCGCCGTCATGGCCACCAGGCCTATGCCCGCAGCTTCGGCCTGCGCGATCGCGAGCGCGGCACGCCGTGGACCGACGACACCATCGTGCGCATCTATTCGATGACCAAGCCGATCGTCTCGGTAGCCCTGATGACCCTGTTCGAACAGGGCCGCTTCGAGCTCGACGACCCGGTCCACCGCTTCATCCCTGAATGGAAGAACCACCGCGTCTGGGTATCCGGCGAGGGCGACAGCATGGTCACCGAGGCTCCGGCGCGGCCGGTCAGCTTCCGCGACATGCTCAGCCACACCGGCGGCCTGACCTACGGCTCGATGCTGGCCCAGCTCAACGGTCTGCCGATCGAGCATCCTGTAGACAAGGCCTACGACGTCATCGGCGTGCGCCGCGGGGCCGGCGAGACGCTGGACCAGTTCCTCGAGAAGCTCGGCCGCGTGCCGCTGCGCTATCATCCCGGCGAGCGCTGGCAGTACAGCCTTGCCACCGATGTCTGCGGCGGCCTGGTCGAGCGGGTCAGCGGCATGCCGCTGGAGGATTACCTCAAGAAGACCATCTTCGAGCCGCTGGGCATGGTCGACACGGCCTTCCATGTGCCGGCCGACAAGGCCGGTCGCTTCGCCGCCAACTACACGCGCATGCCCGACAAGAGCCTGCGCCTGGCGGACGATCCCGCCAACAGTCCTTACCTGAAGGACCCCGTGTTCAAATCCGGCGGCGGCGGTCTGGCCGGCACGATGGCCGACTATGTGCGCTTTGCCGAGATGCTGCGGGCCGGCGGCGAGCTGGACGGCGCGCGGGTCCTCGGCGGGCGGACCATCGACCTGATGACCCAGAACCATCTGAAAGACGACATGGACCTGACCCAGATGGCCATCGGCGGCTTCTCCGAAACCTCCAACGCCGGCATCGGCTTCGGGCTCGGGTTCGCCATGACCATCGACCAGACCCTGACCGGCGGCCTTTCCAGCGGCGACTTCTACTGGGGCGGCGCGGCCTCGACGATCTTCTGGGCGGACCAGGAGGAGGACCTATCGGTGGTCTTCATGACCCAGCTGATGCCGTCGGCGACCTTCAACTTCCGCGGCCAGCTGAAGAGCCTGGTCTATTCGGCGATCACGGACTGACGGCGCTTACTGCTCGGGCGCCCGGACCCATTTCAGGCGTTCCCGGTCGGCCGTCCAGCCTTCGCTGGCGATAGCGGCCGCCCGTAGCAGGTCACGGGAGGTCGTCAGACAACGGCCTTGATCATCTCGCGCCAGACCCTTCACTGCAGAGGGGCCTGCGGGAGAGGCATCCTTGTCTGCTTCGGCCGCCGGTGCCTCGTCCGGCTTTGGATCAGGCATACAGGTTACGGGCCAACGGCTGACCGCGACGACTTGGCCGTCGGCCAGGGTCGGGCGTACGCCATAATAGTGCAGCTCGGCCGGCTTGGCGGCCGGCAGGACCTCGACTTGAAGGATCATCGGCAACCCGTCAGCGAGAACGTAGCGCTCGCGTAGAACGGCCGGAGTCGAGGCACCGGTCAGGATTTCGTTCTCCCGCACGATAACCGCGATCACGCAGTCAGGCCATGTTCCCATGGGCTTTGACTCGTCGAATTCGCAGCTTCCATCGTCCCATCGCCAAAGGCCGGGGCGAAGGCGGGGTCCGACCTCGCCGTTGGCCGGAGCGAGAAGGGGATGCTTCGAATAGACTCGAGGAGACTGCGGCGCTCCGCAGGCCGCCAGCACCAATGCCGAGCAAAACACGACAATAGTTTTCATTGATCACGCCCCATCACCTAAACCTCACGGATGCGTGATGATGACGCCGATTTGGATTTAAGGATAGGTGTCGCGAACCCAGCGGGCCTTGCCGATGTCATCCGACCAGGCCCGGCTTGGGCCGGCCGCGTTACGCACCGCGTCGGCCGCATTGGCCGTGCAGCTGTCGTCCCTCAGGGTCAGGCCCGGAAGCGGTTGGAGGGTGACGAAACTCGGCTTCTCTCCCCTGGCCGCCTTGGGCGGCGGTGGGCCGCAGAGCACCGGCCAGCTGACCATGGCGGCGATGCTCGAAGCCGAACCCGCTGTCGGTTCCACACCGAAATACTGGTGGTCGAGCTTGCCGTCCTCGGTCAGCGCCAGTTGCAGGACCAACGGCGCGCCGGCCGCCAGAACGTAGGGAATGGTCGTCCATTCACCCGCGCCCGCCGGTTGATCCTTTCCCGGAGGATCAAAACCCAGAATCTCGCCCTTTCGCACCAGCATCCAGTCGGCGCATTCGGGCCAGCGGTTGACCGGCTTGCCGGCGTTGAACGGGCAGTCATCGTCGGTCTCGATCACCCAGAGGCCATCGCGAAGACGAGGCGCGTCCGGCGCGTCACTGGCGAAAAACAGCGGCTGGTCACTGTGGATGCGGTTGCAGCCGCAGAGCAGTAGCGCCAGGCACAGACCAAGCAGAACCCTCATTGCGGGCCTCCGACGAAGAACAGACCAGTCATGAGCGTCTTTGCCTCTGCCCGCACGTGAATTCGGGAACAGTCGCCAAAGCCGTTGTTAAACATTGTGTCGTAGAAAAAGCGCTGTTTCCCGGAGGCCTGCCCCTTGCCGATGCCCGCTGCCGATCTTGAGGCCCGCCTGCGCGCAGCGTTCCCGGACGCCGAGATCGTGATCACGGACCTCGCCGGCGATGGCGACCACTACAAGGCGCGCATCGTCTCCAGCGCCTTTGCCGGCCTGCCCAGGGTGCGCCAGCACCAGCTGGTCAACAAGGCCCTGGCCGATGTCCTGGGGGGGGCGCTGCACGCGTTGGCCCTCGAAACCGCAGCCCCGGCCGCCTGACGCATGCGCTATCGTCCCTTCGGCAGATCCGGTCATGTCGTGTCAGCGGTGTCCCTGCTGCTCGACGGCTCGGCGCGCCGTTCCGTGCGCGACTGGCGCAACCTGATCGGCGAGGCCATGGACTGCGGTGTCAACGGGTTCGAGATCGCCGGTGACGCCCCGGCCCTGATCGAGGCCGTGACCGATGCCTTCGCCGAGGTCGAGCGCGACCTGCTGTTCATCGCCTGGCGACCGACAATGCTGCCCCTTGAACCGGGCGCGACCATCGAGGCATTCCTGGCCAGGACGGGACTCGGGTATCTGGACCTGATCAACTTCGACGCAGCGCCACCTTCGCCGGAGGCCCTTGAGCGTATCAAGCTGATGCGCTGGGTGCGGGCCTATGGTCTGACCAGTGACGACGACGACACCGATCTCCTGATCACCGGCGGCGCATTTGAGGCCCTGACCACCTGTTTCAGTCCGGTCTCCGGCTGGCGGGACCGGAACCGGCTGAAGGCGGCCGGCAATCGGGGCATGGCGGTCATCGCCCGCAACGTCTGGCCCGAGTCGATGCAGCCCAAACCCGTGCTGTTCAAGAAGTCCTTCCTGCGCAACCGCAAGAGTCCTCTCGCCGGCATCGGCGGTTACAGCTTCCTTGAAAATACCGCGGGCTGGACGGCCGAGGAGATCTGCCTGGCCTATGTGCTGACGGAACCGGCCGTGACCACCGTGCGGTTCGAGATCGACAGGATCGACCGTCTCGCGCGGCTGGTCGAAGTGCCCGACCGCGACCTGCCGACGGGCGTCGCCGCCCAGATCGAGATGGCGCGTTTTTCGGCGGACGGCTCGCGGATGGCCGCCCGGGCTTGACCCGAACCGGCCGGGCGCCTAGCTGATAGGCTTCGAATTTTCGCCGAAAAGGCTCCTGCCGTGACCGACGCCGCTGTCGCCAACCCCGCCCACGATTTCATCGCCCGCACCGTGGCCGAGCACCCCGTTGTGGTGTTCATGAAGGGCGAGCCGGAGCAGCCGCGCTGCGGCTTCTCCGCCCAGGTCGTGCAGATCATGGATCACCTGGGCGTCGACTTCGTCGGCGTCGATGTGCTGCAG
>JBKJII010000373.1:0-4126 GCA_046598505.1 Caulobacter sp.
CGAGGAACGAGTCTGCGATTCTCCAGGCCGCCAAGTCGGGGCAGCCCGCCCACGTGGAAGGCGAAGTCTTCTGCCGGCGCGACGGCACGGGCTTCCCGGTCGAGTACTGGCTTCGTCCGATGCTGCGCGACGGCAAGCTTCAGGGGGCGGTCTGCACCTTCGTTGATGTCACCGAAAGACGACGCGCCGAGGAACAACAGGCGCTGCTGCTCCGGGAACTCGACCACCGGATGAAAAACCTGTTCGCCGTCACCGCCGGCGTGGTGGCCCTGTCGGCGCGTTCGGCCCTGACGCCCCAGGATATGGCCAGGACCGTGCGGGGCCGGCTTGATGCGCTGGCGCGGGCCCACCTTCTGATCCGGCCGGGATCGCCGGGCGCCGGCTCCGGCGCCCGGGCCACCACGCTGGCTGACCTGGTCCGGGAGATCATCGCACCCTACGCCGACCGAAATCGCGCGGGGGACGGTGGCCGGGCCGTGATTGAGGGGCCTTACGTTCCGGTCAGTGGAGACGCTGTCACCAGCTTCGCCCTGGTCCTGCATGAACTGGCCACCAACGCGGCAAAGTACGGCGGTCTATCGACCGACGACGGCCATATCCGCATCTCCTGGACCGTCGCTCAGAGCACGCTCAAGCTCACGTGGGAAGAGCAGGGGGGGCCGCCCATCGAGTCCGCCCCGGAGCATGAGGGATTTGGAACGCAGCTGGCGCGCCGAAGCGTCGGTGGGAACCTCGGCGGGACAATCGCGTTCAACTGGAATCGCGAAGGCCTGCTCGTCCATCTGTCCGCATCGCAAGCGCGACTAACCGCCTGAAGGCGCTGACGCAGAGGCGGTCCTGAAAGTGCTTGTCCTGCCCGATCATGCTCAAGTCCTCGTGGCGGAAGACGAGCCGTTCATTGCCTTTGATCTGGCCGTAGCCATCGAAGACGCCGGTGGCGTGGTTGTGGGGCCGGCCGCGACGGTGGCGGAGGCCCTGGCGCTACTTGAGAGAAACCTCGTGGCCGCGGCGATCCTTGATGTGAACCTTTGCGACCGGGACATTTCCCCTGTCGCAGAGTTGCTGCTGGCCCGCGGGGTGCCGGTCATTTTCCACACCGGCCTGGGCGTTCCTGAAGAACTGAGCGCGAGATTTTCAAACCTCGTCGTCCATTTGAAGCCCCTGGACCCTGAACAGCTCATCCGACAACTGGCCGGGTTGCTCGCACGCGAGAGGTCACAGGATGTCGCTCGTAGCGGCTAAGGATCACAGAGCCACTCACGTATTCTTGACGGCGACGCTCTACTTGGCCGTCAGCGCCTCTACCGGCACGTTCAGCGTATAGACAAATCCGCTCGGCTTGTAGGCGAGTTCAACTTCGCCCTTCAACTGTTGACCCAGCGATTTGATCATCCGCGTTCCAAAACTCTTGCGCGTCGGCTCGACGACGAGGGGGCCGCCGGACTCGACCCATTCGAGGTGAACGCGCGCGCCGTCGAGGCGCCAAAAAAGATGAACCTGACCCTCGGGAACGGACAAGGCGCCGAACTTCGTCGTGTTGGTGCAAAGCTCGTTCAGGGTCATCGCGAACGCGATAACCGAACTCGACGCAATCCGGATGTCCTCGCCGGAAATGATGAAGCGGTCCCCGCCCTGGTCGAACGGCTGGACCGCGCTGCGGACGGTGCTGTCGAGCGTGGCGTTCTCCCAACTCGCCCGGGTCAGCAGATCGTGGGCGCGCGCCAGGGCCGCGAAGCGCCCGTCAATCGCCGACCTCGCATGGCCCATGCTGGGTGCGGTGCGCAGGCTTTGATCGGTGATCGCGCCCACGGTTGAGAGCATATTCTTGATCCGGTGGTGCAGCTCGGCGTGGATCAGATTCTGTAACTTTTCGGCAGCGTCGCGTTCTTCAGCCTCAATTCCCGCCTGAACCAGCAGGGCCTTGGCGTCGATGCCAGCCTGCTCCAGCGCCAGTTTCAGGCTGTCGTTCTCGGTCGTCAGGGCGTCCTGGAGCGGCTGGTTCTCATCAATGATGAGCTGCTGCTTTTCCGTATCGAGCACGGTCTTCAACAGCAGGGCCTTGGCGTGAACCCCTGCCTGCTGAAGCTGGCAGCGGAGTTCCCTGTTCTCCTTGGTCAGCGAACCGTCAGCAGCAGAAAGAGAAGGCAGCACTTTCAGGGCGACTTCGCCAATCATCCCCTGAAGTTCCAGAATCATTTGCTGTATTTCAAGCGGCTTCGGGAAGAATCTGCTGTCGTCTGGCTTGTCCCCATCTGTAACGGCGATCTGGCCGGAGACCAAAACGATCTTGATATGAGGCCAGCGCATGTGCGTGACATGGGCAAGTTTCAGTCCGTCCATGCTTCCCGGCATTTGAATATCGGTGAACAGCATGGAGATATCATCGCGCGATTCAAGAATTGTCATGGCCTCGTCGGCGCTTATCGCCTCAATCGGCACAAATCCGGCATCCTGAACGATGTCCACGGCGCGCATCCGCAGCATGAACTCGTCTTCAACGACCAGTACTTTTGGCGGCGAGACAGAGGGCGTCATTCTTGGTTCCCGTGAAGCGGCCTGTTTTACCACAAGAAAGCTTGAGAGCGAGGGTCGTGGTGAGCCTGCGCCCAAAGGCTGTCAAGGCAAGCTAAACCAGCCTCTATGCCTTTTGGGGGAAAACAGGGACACCGATTGAATCCGCCGTGTCCCTGTTTTCGCCCTGACCGCGCCGCCACCCCCAATTCTTGACAACCGGCCCGTCCCCGGTGAGAAGCCTAAAGCTTCCCGTCCCCGCGCCATCGCCCGGGGACTTCTTCCTTTTGGGAGGCGACCTTGACCACCGCGACCGCTCCGACCGCGACCCCCGACCACATCATGGGCGTCTACAACCGCGCCCCGCTGGCCGTGGAACGAGGCCTGGGCGCGCGCCTGTGGGACACCGACGGCAACGCCTATCTCGACTGCGTGGCGGGCATCGCCACCAACGGCCTGGGCCATTGCCACCCGCGTCTCGTCGCGGTGCTGAAGGAGCAGGCCGAGAAGCTCTGGCACGTCTCCAACATCTTCCGCATCCCGGGCCAGGAGGCTCTGGCCAAACGCCTGACCGACGCGACCTTCGCCGATGTGGTGTTCTTCACCAACTCGGGCACCGAGGCGATCGAGTGCGCCCTGAAGACGGCGCGCAAGTATCACACCGCCAACGGCCAGCCTGAGCGCGTCGAGATCTACGGCTTCGACGGCTCGTTCCACGGCCGCAGCTACGCGGCGATCAACGCCGCGGGCAACCCGGGCTATGTCGAGGGCTTCGGCCCGCGCCTGCCCAACTACAGCCAGCTCAAGTGGGGCGATCACGAGGCGATCAAGGCGGCCCTCGCCAACCCGACCACGGCGGCGATCATCATCGAGCCGGTGCAGGGGGAGGGCGGCGCCCGCGCCCTGCCCGAACAGTGCCTGACCGGCCTGCGCGCGCTCAGCCGCGAGCACGGCGTGCTGCTGATCTATGACGAGGTGCAGTCGGGCATGGGCCGCACCGGCAAGCTGTTCGCCCATGAATGGGCGGAAGACGCGGCGCCGGACATCATGGCTGTGGCCAAGGCGCTCGGCGGCGGTTTCCCGGTCGGCGCCTGTCTGGTCTCGGCCGAGGCGGCCAAGGGCATGACCGTCGGCGTCCACGGCTCGACCTTCGGCGGCAACCCGCTGGCCATGGCCGTGGGCCTGGCCGCCTTCGACGAGATCAGCAAGCCCGAGACGCTGGACAACGTCCGCGACGTGGCCGGCTACTTCAACCAGCAGCTCACGGGCCTCAAGGACCGCTTCCCGGACATCATTGTCGATGTGCGCGGCAAGGGCTTCCTGATCGGCCTGAAGGTCACCCCGGTGAACCGCGACTTCATGGCCATGGCCCGCGACCACAAGCTGCTGGTGGCCGGCGGCGGCGACAACTGCGTGCGCCTGCTGCCGCCGCTGAACCTGACCCTCGAAGAGGCGCGGGAAGCGGTGGGCATGCTGGAACGCGCCTGCGAAGCCGCCCGAAGCAAGGCCAAGGCGGCCGCCTAAACCCTAGAGTTTTTCCTGGCTTCGGCCCGGCGGCGCACCCAAGTCACCCCCGTCCTTTTTCCATCCGGACAGGCCCGACCGGTCCTGGCGG
>JBKJII010000070.1:0-4864 GCA_046598505.1 Caulobacter sp.
CGAGACGGCCAGGATCGGCGACCCGCATGTCAAGGTGGGTCTGGTGGCCGGTGACGGCGGGGCGATCATCTGGCCGCAGCTGATCGGCTTCGCCAAGGCCAAGGAATTGCTGATGACCGGTGACCTGTTGTCGGCACAGGAGGCGGTCGGGCTAGGCCTGATCAACTACGCGGTGCCCGCCGCCGAGCTGGACGCCAAGGTCGCCGAGATCGCCGGCAAGATCCTCGCCAACCCCCGCTGGGCGGTGCGCTGGACCAAGATGACGGCCAACATCACGCTGAAGCAGATCATGGTCGCCACCAGCGACGCGGCGGTGGCCTATGAGTCCCTCTCCAACATGACCGCCGACCGGCGCGAGGCGGTGAACGCCTTCCGCGAACGCCGGCCGATGAACCTGACGGGGGAGTGATGGGCCTCACTATTTCCGCTCATCCCGGCGAATGCCGGGACCCAGATGACAAATCCGGGTATCGGCCGGTTCGTCGGGCGCTCTCTGATCTGGGTCCCGGCATTCGCCGGGATGAGCGGGTTTGGAAATGACCGAACCCGAACACGTCACCGCCCTGCGCTCGATCCTGCAGCGGTTCATCCTCGAAAAGGCCCCGCGCGAGAAGCGGCGCGAATGGGACCGGACCCACACCTTCCCGCGCGACCTGTTCCGCGAGCTGGCGGACCTCGGCCTCTGCGGCCTGACGGTGCCGGAGGCATACGGCGGCACGGGTCCGGACATCCTGGCGGCGGTGGCGGCCATCGAGGAGCTGTGCCGCGCTGGATCCTTCCTCGCCGGGCCGTTCATCCAGTGCGCCTTCTACGGCGGCATGAATATTCTCGAGAACGGCTCGGTGGCCCAGAAGGCCGAGCTTCTGCCGCGCCTTGCCAGGGGCGAGCTGTTCTTTGCCTATGGCCTTTCCGAACCTGACGTCGGCGGCGACCTCTCGCAGGTGACCACCCGCGCCCGGCGCGAGGGCGACGAGATCGTCATCAACGGGGCCAAGCGCTGGTGTACCGGGGCGGACTTCTCCGACTACATCTACTGCCTGGTCCGCTCGGACGCCGAGGCGCCGGCCCGCCAGGCGCTCAGCTTCGTGCTGATCCCGACCAATGCGCCGGGCGTGACCATCACCCCGATCGACCATGTGAACCTGCGCTACACCCTGTCGTCCGACGTCCATTTCGACGAGGTCCGCCTGCCGCTGTCGGCCATTGTCGGCGGGCCGGAACGGTGGAACCAGGGCTGGAAGATGCTTGCCGGCCGGGCGCTGGACATCGAGAAGCTGGAGATCAGCGCCTGTGCCTTCGGCATCGCCCAGGCGGCGCTGGAAGAGGCCTGGCAGTACGCCCAGGACCGTGTGCAGTTCGGCAAGCCGATCAGCGGTCACCAGGCGGTGCGCCATGCCCTGGTCGACGCGAAGACCAAGCTCGAGGCCTGCCGTCTGATGCTGTGGAACGCCGCGCGTCTGGCCGATGCTGGCGAGCCCTGCGCCGCCGAGACCAGCATGGCCAAGCTGTTCATCGCCGAGTGCGGTGTCGAGATCGCCCTGACCTGCCAGCGGGTCATGGGCGCCTATGCCATGTCCGCCGACTATGACATCGAGCGCAACGTGCGCGACCTGCTGGGCATGCCGATCGTCGGCGGCTCGTCGAACATGCAGCGCAACAACCTCGCTGCCCTTTGGAAGTTACCTGGATGACCTTCAACGCCGTCGCCGTCGCCCAGTCTTTCGCTGACGAGATCCATCGCCGCGCGCCGGAGATCGAGAGCGTCCGGCGCCTGCCGGCTGACCTGGCGAAGAAGTTCGCTGACGCGGGCCTGTTCCGCATGCTGTTGCCGGTCAACCTCGGCGGTCACGACACGCCGCCGGCGCATATCGCGCTGGCGCTGGAGACCCTGGCCCAGGCCGACGCCTCGGCCGCCTGGTGCGTGATGATCGGCGCCACGACGGGGGCGATGTCCAACCGCCTGCCGGCCGGCATGGCCCGCGAGGTGTTCGGCGACCCGGGCGTCATCACCGCCGGCGTCTTCGCGCCCAACGGCAAGGCGGTCGACGACGGCGATTGCTGGAAGGTCACCGGCCGCTGGCAGTGGGGCAGCGGCTCGCAGAACGCCAACTGGATCGCCGGTGGCGCGGTGCTGATGGGACCGGACGGTCCGCAGACGGACGAGCACGGCCAGCCGCTCCACCGCATGATGCTGTTCCGCGCCGACGAGGTCGAACTGATCGACACCTGGCGCACGGCCGGCCTCTGCGGCACGGGCAGCCTCGACTTCCAGGTCAAGGATGTCCGGGTGCCCAAGGCTCGCAGTGTGGCGCTGCAAAGCGACCCGGTTGTGGTGGATACGCCGCTGGCCCGCTTCCCGATCTTCGGCCTTCTGGCCATGGGCGTGGCGGGCGTGGCGCTGGGCAACGCCCGTGGCGCGTTGCTGGCCGCGGGCACGGCGGCCCAAACAAAAAGAGCGCCGGGCTCGTCCCGCTCGACCGCCGAACGCAACGTCGTGCAGTCCGATTTCGCCCGTGCCGTGGCCCGCCTGTCGGCGGCCCGCGCCCACTACTTCGAGACGATCGGCGTGCTGTGGGCGGCTGTGCAGACGGGTGAGGCCGGCGTGGAGCCGCGCAGCCGTCTGCGCCTGGCCTGCGCCCATGCCGCCGAAACCGCCGCTGATGTCAGCAAGGTGGCCTACGACATGATGGGGGGCTCGGCCGTCTATCTGGAAAATGACCTGCAGCGCCGCTTCCGCGACGCCAACGTCATCACCCACCACGCCATGGTCTCATCGGCGATGTATGAGTTGACCGGCCGCATTCTGCTCGGCCTGCCTACGCGGACGGATCAGCTCTGAGAACGGGGACAGGTACCGCCTTCGGTACTGTCCCCGGCCGTTGCAGGCGAATGGGGACACGCACTGAAGTGCATGTCCCCGCTCCGTTCACGCAACCGGTTAACGCGACCCGCGTTCAATCAACGTATCGGGGGTGGGCGCTCGCGAGAGCGTCGGCCACCCGGTCCCCGCTCCGCTCAGGCAGGAAACGGAGCGACGACCATGAAGACCAAGACAATCGCCCTCGGGCTGGCCAGCGTAATGGCCCTCAGCGCAGGCGCCGCATTGGCTCAAAGCCAGGTTCCGACCTGGCAGGAATACGAAGCCCAACAGCGTGACTACCAGCGTCAGCAAGGCGCTTACGAGCGTCAGCAGGACGCCTACCAGGACCGCCAGGCCGTCTACGCCGACCAGCGGCAGGCTTATGAGGCCAAGCGCGCCCAGTTCCTGCGCGACCAGGCCCGCTATGACCGTCGCTATGGTCGCGGCGCCTACGAACGCCGCTACGGCGCCTGGCGCTATGAGCCGGGCGTCTACGCCAACAACGCCGGCTACTATGGCCGCGACGCCTCGACGACCGGCTACGACCGCTACCGCAACAGCCCCTGTGAGCAACGCCGCGGCAACAACGGCGCCGCAGGCCTGATCATCGGCGCTCTCGCCGGCGCCGCCATCGGCTCGAACGTCGCCGCGACGGACGTGCAGACCGAAGGCGCGGTGCTCGGCGCCATTGTCGGCGGGACCATCGGCGCCAACATCGGCCGCAGCACCGGCCGCAGCAATGTCCGCTGCGACAGCCGTGGCTACTGGTTCAGCCGCAATCAAACCATCCCGTATCGCGAAAGCGGCTATTACCGCGATCGCGGCGAACGCAGCGGCCAGTACGCCTACAACGACTATTCGCGTCGCGGCTGCCGTCTGGCCACCGCCCCGACCGAATACGGCGGCCGGATGGAGTACCGCTACGTCCGCGTCTGCCCTGACCGCAACGGTCGCTACCGCATCACCGGCTAGCTGAGATCGGGGACATGCACTTCAGTGCGTGTCCCCATCCGCTTGAAGCGGCGGGGAACACGCACGGAAGTGCATGTCCCTCTACGCCGCATACGCATCAATCGCCGCCAGCTGCCGCGCCACCCGTTCCTCATCGAGGAACGAGCCGGTGAAGCTGTTCTTCGCCAGGGTCACGATCTCGTCCCGCGACAGGTCCAGCGCCCGCGCCGTCCGCGTGAAGTTCTCGCCGATGTAGCCGCCGAAGTATGCCGGGTCGTCGGAGTTGCAGGTCGCCTTCAGGCCGAGGTCGAGCATCCGCTTCATCGGATGGTCCTTAAGGTCGTTCACCACGCAGAGTTTCAGGTTCGACAGCGGGCAGACGGTCAGCGTCATCTCGCTGGCGACCAGCCGCTGCACCAGCGCCGGATCCTCCAGCGCCCGGTTGCCGTGGTCGATGCGGTCGACCTTCAACAGATCCAGCGCTTCCCAGACATAGGCCGGCGGCCCTTCCTCGCCGGCATGTGCGCTCAGGGTCAAGCCGCGTTCCCTGGCCGCCTTGAACACCCTGGCGAACTTCGACGGCGGGTGTCCGACCTCGGACGAATCCAGTCCCACGCCGACCAACCGGTCCAGCCACGGCTCGGCCTGTTTCAGGGTCGCCAGCGCCGAGTCCTCGTCCAGATGGCGCAGGAAACACATGATCAGGCCGGAGGTGATGCCGAACTCGGCTTCCGCCGCCTTCATGCCCGACAGCAGCCCTTCGATCGCCACCCCGAAGGGCAGGCCGCGATCCGTGTGCGTCTGCGGATCGAAGAACAGCTCCGCATGCGTCCCGCCGTCGGCGTGCAACCGACGGAAATAGGCCATGGCCATGTCATGGAAATCCTGTCCGGTCTGCAGCACCCCCGCGCCCTGGTAGTAGATGTCGAGGAAGTCCTGCAGGTTCGAAAAGGCGTAGGCGGCGCGCACCTCCTCCACCGACCTGAACGGCATGTCGACGCGGTTGCGCCTGCCGAACTCGAACATCTGCTCGGGCTCGAGGCTGCCCTCGAT
>JBKJII010000196.1:0-9736 GCA_046598505.1 Caulobacter sp.
TGACGCCCTTGTGAGGCTCCTTGCCGAAGAAGGACTTCACGACTTCCTGCACCTTTGGCATGCGGGTCATGCCGCCGACCAGCACCACTTCGTCGATCTGGCCTGCCGTGACGCCGGCATCCTTGAGCGCCATGCGGCAAGGCTCGATGGTCTTCTGAATGAGGTCGTCGACGAGGGCTTCCAGCTTGGCGCGCGTCAGCTTCAGGGTGAGATGCTTGGGGCCGGACGCGTCAGCCGTGATGAAGGGCAGGTTGATCTCGGTCTGGGCCGAAGACGATAGCTCGATCTTGGCCTTTTCCGCCGCTTCCTTCAGCCGCTGCAAGGCGAGCTTGTCCTTGCGCAGATCGATGCCGTTTTCTTTCTTGAATTCGTCGGCGAGGTAGTCGACGATCCGCATGTCGAAGTCTTCACCGCCGAGGAAGGTGTCGCCGTTGGTCGATTTCACCTCGAACACGCCATCGCCGATCTCGAGGATCGAGACGTCGAAGGTGCCGCCGCCCAGGTCATAGACCGCGACGGTGCCGTTCTTGCGCTTGTCCATGCCATAGGCCAGCGCAGCGGCTGTCGGCTCGTTGATGATGCGCAGGACGTCCAGACCGGCGATGCGGCCGGCATCCTTGGTCGCCTGGCGCTGGGCGTCGTTGAAGTAGGCCGGAACGGTGATGACCGCCTTGGTGACCTTCTCGCCCAGGTGACGCTCGGCGTCTTCCTTGAGCTTCATCAGGATGAAGGCGGACACTTCCTGCGGGCTGTAGTCCTTGCCGGCCGCCTTGACCCAGGCGTCGCCGGTCGGACCCTTGACGATATCGTAGGGCACCATGCCCTTGTCCTTGGCCACCACGTCGTCTGTGTAGGCGCGGCCGATCAGGCGCTTGATGGCGAACAGGGTGTTGGTCGGATTGGTCACCGCCTGGCGACGCGCCGGCTGGCCGACCAGTTTCTCGCCGTCATCGAGGAAGGCGACGACGGACGGCGTGGTCCGCGCGCCCTCGGCGTTTTCGAGAACCTTGGGCGTCTTGCCGTCCATGATGGCGACGCAGGAATTGGTCGTCCCCAGGTCGATACCGATAATCTTGCTCATTGAGGTCTCTCTAACTCCCTGACAGGCGGACGGTGGTGGCGAGGGCCTTGGATCAAGCGCCCCTGTTTTTCTCTTCCGTCCCCGGTTGGATCTTCTGGTCTGAAAACGGGAGGCTTTCCGTTCAGGGAAAGCCGTTGTCCAGAACGCCATATGGGAAGCAGGGCGCCTGCCGCAAGAGCAAAACCCCGATGAAACCGGGGGCTTTGGTTCCGTAACCACGGCGCCCCCCATTTGAGGCATGGCGTCGTTGCTGAAATGTGGTTTGTTTATGGCTCTTCGAGGGACACTTTTCAGGAGGGAAAAATGGTCACTCTGTCTAACCAGCTCAAGGCCGGTCTCGCACTCGCCGTCATGATCGCAACCACCGCGCTCACGCCCGGCATGGCTTCGGCCGAAGATCGTCGCGTGCGCATCATCAACGAAACGCGCCACATCATCGTGCGGTTCTACGCGTCCAACGTGAACGCCACATCCTGGGAGGAAGACATCCTGGGCTCCAGCATTCTGAAGCCGGGCCAGTCGGTCGTCGTCAACATCGACGACGGTTCGGGCTACTGCCAGTACGACTTCAAGGCCGTGTTCGACGACGGCGACTCCCTGGTTCGCCAGCGCGTCGATGTCTGCAAGATCTCGTCCTACCGCTACACCGAGGACTGACGCCTTCGGGCATCGGGAGCCTGGGGGGATTCCGGGGCGGAAGGCCTGACAAGCCTTCCGCCTTTCGTCGTTTCAGGGGTCGTGCACGCGCGGCTCCGAACGCCGGACCAGCCGAAACTTTTCAGACCGGGCCGTGCGGGCCGCTAGACTGGCCGCCGCGGAGCGACCCATGCGGGACACATCAGGTTTCACGCTGCTGGCGGGCCGGCTTGATGCTGCGGCCCAGGCGGCTCTTGTCGATGTGGTGCTCGCCGCAGCCAGGGCCGCGCCGTTCCGGCATCAGGGGACGCCCGGCGGCAAGCGGATGAGCGTCGCCATGACGGGCATGGGGCCGCTGAGCTGGGTGTCGGATACGGCCGGCTATCGCTACGAAGACCGCCATTCGCTGACCGGAAAGCCCTGGCCGCCGATGCCGCAGGTCCTGCAGGACCTGTGGGCCGAGCACGCCGACGCCGAGGTCCCCGCCGACGCCTGTCTGGTCAATCGCTACGACGCCGACGCGAGAATGAGCCTGCATCAGGACCAGGACGAGGCCGACTTCGGATTCCCGGTGTTGTCGGTCTCGCTCGGCGATACGGCGGTCTTCAGGATCGGCGGGCCGAAGCGCGGCGATCCGACCCGCTCGGTGCGGCTGGCGTCCGGCGACGTCTGCCTGCTGGCCGGCGCGTCGCGGACAGCCTTCCACGGCGTCGACCGGATCCTCGCGGGTTCATCGCGGCTGATCCCCGGCGGGGGACGGATCAACCTGACCCTGCGCCGCGCGCGGCCCGCCTGAACCCTTCCCAGCGCCACCGCTCCGGCGTTAGGGTGCGCCAACGATACGAGGAAACCCGCCATGCTGAAGCTCACCCGCCCGGAGGGTTCGGAACCGCGCGACTTCGATCTCTCCCGCCGCGCCCTGCCGGCGCTGTTCTTCGCCGGCTACGCCGCCGCCGCGTTGTCGGCCAAGGCGGACCCGATCCACACCGACGCCGAGGGTCTGATCGCCGAAGTCGTGTCGATCCCGGCCGGCGACCGTGACATCCCCGCCTACATCGCCCGGCCCGACAGTCGCGGAAAAAAGCCCACCGTGCTCGTCGTGTCCGAAGTGTTCGGCATCCACGAATACATCCGCGACATCTGCCGGCGCCTGGCCAAGCTCGGCTATGTGGCTATCGCACCGGACTTCTTCGTGCGGCACGGCGACCCGGCCCCGCTGGTCGACTTCACCCTGATCCGCAACATCGTTGCGGCCGCCACCGACGCGGAGGTGATGAACGACATCCAGGCCACGACCCGCTGGCTGGGGAGCAAGAGCTTCGTCAACAAGAAGAAGATGGCCATCACCGGCTACTGCTGGGGTGGGGCGCAGGTCTGGCTGGCCTGCGAGCGGTTCCGCGACTTCCGCTGTGGCGTGGCCTGGTACGGCCGTCTGTCGCGCCCGGCGGCGGGGCAATTCCTGGCCGAGCCCGAACGCGAGTGGCCGCTGGAGCTGGCCGGCTTCCTCAGGGCCCCGGTGCTGGGCCTCTACGGCGGCAAGGACCAGGGCATCCCGCAGACGGACGTCGAGGCGATGCGCGGCAAGCTGATGGAATTCGAGAAGACCGGCTCGGATCTGATTGTCTATCCGGACGCCCAGCACGGCTTCCACGCCGACTATCGCGCCAGCTACGACGCCAGGGCGGCGCAGGACGGCTGGCGGAAGATGATCGACTATTTCAACAAGTACGGCGTCAAGCCGTAGGCGCGCGTTTTCCGTCAGGGCCGGCCTGCCCGGGCTACCCAGGCGGGGCGAGCAACAAGAAGGGGCGCAGCCGATTGGCCGCGCCCTTTTCTGCATCTTCGTGGCTATGGACGGCCCGAATGGCGCGGGCCATGACGAGGCTTTGGACTAACCCCGCAGCTTGCGGGTCAGCGCTTCCAGGTCGCGGGACAGCTGGGGATCATCGGCCTTGAGGGCCTCGATGCGGCGCACGGCGTGCAGCACCGTTGTGTGATCGCGGCCGCCGAAGCGCCGGCCGATGTCGGGCAACGAGCGGGTGGTCAACTGCTTGGCCAGCCACATGGCCGCCTGACGCGGCCGGGCGATCGAACGGTTTCGACGCTCGGAGACCAGATCCGCCTGACGCAGACCGAAATGCTCGGACGTGGCCTTCTGGATATCGTCGATAGTGATGCGCTTTTCCGCGCCGCGAAGGTGCGGCCGCAGGATGGCCTGGGCCTCGTCCAGCGACAGGCCGCTGACCTGTGAGCCCATGCGGGCCACCAGCGTGTTCAGGGCGCCCTCCAGCTCCCGCACACTGTCGGTGAAGCGGTCGGCCAGGAACTGCATGACCTCGGGCCTTGCCGAGGCGTTGAAGCCGCCCTGGCGGCCCAGAACGGCCAGCTTGCGCTCGAGGATGCCCATGCGCAGCGTCCGGTCAGCCGGCTCGATGCCGCAGACCAGGCCCGCCGACAGGTGGCTGCGCAGGCGCGCGTCCATTTCAGTGATCTGGGCCGGCGGCCGGTCGGCAGAGAAGACCACCCGGCGGCCGTCTTCCATCAGGGCCGTCAGCGTGTGGAACAGCTCTTCCTGGGTCGACTGCTTGCCGGCGACGAAATGCACATCGTCGATCAGCAGCAGGTCGGCCGCGCGCAGCTCTTCCTTGAACAGGGCGGTGGAGCGATCCATCACCGAGCGCACGAAGGTCGACAGGAAGCGTTCGGCGCTCAGGTAGACGACGCGCTTCTCCGGGGCGGCGCGCATCGCTTCCCAGGCCATGGCGTTGAGCAGGTGGGTCTTGCCGAAGCCGTAGCCGCTATGGATCACCACCGGATTGAAGTGGCCGTCGGCCCAGGAGGCCACGCGGCGAGCCACGGCGTGGGCGAACTCGTTGGCCGGACCCGGCACGAAGCTGTCGAAGGTGAAGCGCTCCTGCAGGCCCGACACGCGGGTCGTGCGGGCGCCGGGCGTCGGGGCGATTGTCGGGGCGTCGGTGGCGACGGGGTCCATGACCTCGATGGCCTCGGCGATGATGTCCAGGCCGCCGGAGTCGGATTCGAATTCCATGCGGGATTTCAGGTCCAGGCTGCGGCCAGCGGGATCATGCTCGGCCCACAGTTCGCCGATGCGGCGCCAGGCGTTGCGGCGGATCCAGTCGCGGGCGACTCCGGTTGGGGTGACGAGCACGATCCGGCCGTCAGCGATCTCGCGCAGGGCGGCCTGGGCGAGCCACGAGCCGAACGCAGCCTCGCCCAGCTCCCGGCGAAGGGCCAGGCAGGCCTTCGTCCAGACAGCGCCGGCGGCCGTTTGCGACGGCATCATGCGTCCGCTCATAGATGACATAAGGCCCACCCGTTCCGTTTCGTTTCTGAACCCGCGAAACTTCCCCGCCCCCACGGTGAAGAAGTCGTTTTGCTCAACACAGACAATCCCTTAGCCGGCGAATGCATGGCATTCGCCGCCGCCAATCTCATACCCAGGAAAGGAAGAGGACCAAGCGTCGAGGCCTCACACTAACGACCCAAAAAACGGTGGGTCAAATGTGAAATTTGAGTCCGGACGCGGATATTTCTGTTGACTCATGAGGGCCCCTCGCCCGCCAAGGGAATCCGTTAACGCCCCCTGTCACGGGTGTGGAAATTCGCCGGATGCGCGAGCGGGCGACGCGAAAAACCGGCAGGCGAACAGGCGCCTGCCGGTTGAACAGTCTGCTGGAATTTGAGGCTGAACCGGTGTTGACCGGCCGCTTCGGCGAACGCCGAAATCAGGCGGCGGTCGACAGCTTCTTCAGTTGGGCGTTCAGGCGCGAAACCTTGCGCGAACCCGTGTTCTTGTGAACCACGCCCTTGGATACGGCGCGCATCAGTTCCGATTGCGCGACGATGAAGGCGGCCTTGGCGGCGGCGGCGTCGCCGGCGGCCAGGGCTTCATCGAACTTGCGCAGGAAGGTGCGCACGCGCGACCGACGGGCCTTGTTGACCTCGGTGCGGCGCTCGATCTTGCGGATCGCCTTCTTGGCGCCGGGATTATTGGCCATGGGCTTGTAGAACCTCAGAACGGACGGGCGCTCGCGAAAGGCCGCGTACGCCGGATAAATCGAAGGGCGGGCAAATACAGGAACGCCCCGAGCGGGTCAATGCGACTCTGGCGGAAGAGCGCACGGGATGTAGAGTCTTCGCATGAACCGCCGCCTCTTTCTTGTTTCGACCCTTGCGCTCGCCGGATGCAGCGCCGGGCCTGCCCGTCAGACGGTGATCTGCGACAGGGGGCTGGGCGATATGTTGAGCCGGGCGCTGGACCAAGCGCCGGTCAAGGTCGCGGTCGTCGCCAACGAAGCGGGCGTGCAGGCCTTGCTCGATCAGGCTGAACGCGAGCCTTCGGCGCTGGTGGTCACGCGCCAGAGCATGGTCGCCAACCGGCTGCAGCGACTGGGCTACGTGAGGCTCGAGCATCGCTGGCAGGCGAGGGTCGATGGCGGGACAGTCGAGATCCTCGTGACAAAGGGCTGGGGGCGGGAACAGCAACGGGCGCTGAGACTCGCGAAATGGCTGGCCGGCGAAGACGCGGCGCCGCTGTTGGGCGCCGTTACCGCCCCTTGAAGTCCGGCTTCCGCTTCTCGACGAAGGCGGCCATGCCCTCCTTCTGGTCCTCGAAGGCGAACAGGCTGTGGAACAGCCGGCGCTCCAGGGCCACGCCCGTGGTCAGGGTCGTCTCGTAGGCCGCCTCGACCAGCTCCTTGTTCATCATCACCGCCAGGGGCGAGTGGCCGGCGATCTTGCCCGCGGCCTCCAGGGCGGTTTCGAGCAGCTTGTCGACCGGCACAACGCGGGACACCAGGCCCGCGCGCTCCGCTTCGGCCGCATCCATCATCCGGGCAGTCAGGATCATGTCCATGGCCTTGGCCTTGCCGACGAAGCGGGTCAGGCGCTGGGTGCCGCCGATGCCGGGCGCGACGCCCAGGTTGATCTCCGGCTGGCCGAACTTCGCGGTCTCCGAGGCGATGATGAAGTCGCACATCATCGCCAGCTCGCAACCGCCGCCCAGGGCATAGCCACTGACCGCGGCGATGATCGGCTTGCGGAACTGCTCCAGCTTGCGGGCCGGGGCGGTGAAGAAGTCGAGGGTCATCATCTGGGCGTAGGACTTGTCGGACATCTCCTTGATGTCTGCGCCGGCCGCGAAGGCCCGGTCCGAGCCCGTCAGCACCACGCAGCGCACGTCGGGATCGGCCGAGGCCGCGTCGAGCGCCTGGCCCAGCTCGCCGAGCAGCTGGCTGTTCAGGGCGTTGAGCGCCTCGGGCCGGTTCAGCCGGATGAGGGTGACGCCGTCAGACGGCGCTTCGAGGATCAGGGTCTGGTAGGTCATGGGCCGGTTGTGCCCCCGGCCTGCGCGTCGCTCAAGCGGCTTTGTTCAAGGCCCTTCGACCGTGAAGCCGCGCGCGCGCAGCAGGGCAGGCACGCTGTCCGGACCGACCAGATGGCCCGCGCCGACGACGATGACGGTTCGGCCGGAGCCCTTCATCCGCTCGGCGATGGTCTCGACCCATCGGCGGTTCCGCTGCACCAGCAACTGGTCATAGAGGTAGAGCGAGACCTGCTTCATCGGCGTGACCCCCAGGGCTTCCAGGGCCCGGGTGTCGCCGCGCGCCCAGGCGTCGATCAGCCGGTCGAAATACGCAGGGTCCTCGTCCAGTTGCTTGAGCGTGTCCTCCAGCGAGGCGAGTTGCTCGCGGATCGGGGCGTCGGCGAAGAAGGCGATCTGCTGGGCAGGTGTCTCGAAGGCCTTGCGAACCGCGGCGGGCGCGGCGTCAGCCAGGGTTCGCTCCACGCCGTCGTCGGCCGTCGCGCCCTGCTGGCGCAGGGCGAACACCCCGAGCGTCACATCCGCCAGCCAGGGCCTCAGGCGGTCGAGGGCGCCGGGCGCCAGGCCGAGTCTGGCGCTGACACGGGCCAGTCGTTCGCGGCCGACGGGTGTCAGCATGGCTTCCAGGCTCCGGCCGGCGGGCAGATAGCCGTTGGCCTGCGCCGCCTGTGTCGCCTCGCTCTGGTTGGCGGGGTCGACCGGGGTCTCGAACCACAGGTCGTCGGCCGTCGCCAGGGCCGCGTCCAGCGCGGCCGGCCGCCAGGCGAGGTCCTTGGGCAGGATGTGGATGGCGCCGAACAGCACGATCGTGGAGTCCGCGTCCCTGACCACCCACATCGGCGCCTCGGCGGCGGCCGGAGTCGCCAGAAGGAGCAGGGTGGCGAGAAGGGTCGGGAGGCGGGAATGCATGTCGAGGCCTGATCTCACGCGAGCGGGACAGTCGGCGACTGTCGGGAAGATGCCGGTCCCTGAAGACCTTGATGGAATGATGCGCTCCGGACGGTCGCCCGTCGGAGCAACACTGGCCGTCAAGACATCAGGGCAGGTCTGTCTCGGGGCCAAAGGGAGCATCTGCCAGACTCATCGCTGACACTTCGGGCAATAAAACGTCGAGCGGCCACCCTGGACGATCCGCGCGATGGTTCCGCCGCAGCCGGGATTGAGGCAGGGCTGGCCCTCGCGACCGTAGGCCTGGAAGCGATGCTGGAAGTAGCCCAGCGCGCCGTCCGTCGCCGCGAAGTCGCGCAGGGTGGAGCCGCCGGCCTCGATGGCCTCTCCCAGCACCGCGCGGATGACCGCGACCAGGCCGGGCAGCGCCTTCTTCGGTATCTTGCCCGCCGGCTTGATCGGCGAGATGCCTGACCGGTGCAGCGCCTCGCAGACGTAGATGTTGCCGAGGCCCGCCACGATCCGCTGGTCGAGCAGCAGCACCTTGGCGTTCTGCTTGCGGCCTTCGAAGGCGCGGGCCAGCACGTCGGCGGTGAAGTCGGGTCCCAGCGGCTCGGGCCCCATGCCGGCGAACCAGGGGTGGGCCTCCACCTCTTCCGCCGGGATCAGCCCCATGAAGCCGAACCGGCGCGGGTCGGAATAGGTCACCCGTCCGCCCCGGTCGGTCTCGAACACCACATGGGCGTGTTTGGGATCCGGCGGGCTGGCGTAGATGAATTCGCCGGGTCGCACCGTCCCGTCCGAAGCCTCGATCTCGAACCGTCCGGTCATGCCCAGATGCATCACCAACACGTCGCCGCGATCCAGATGGCCCAGCAGATATTTGGCCCGTCGATCCAGCCGGGTGAGGGTCGCACCCGTCAGCCGCTGGACGAAGCCGTCGGGAAACGGGAACCGCAGGTCCGGCCGCCGCTGTTCCACGCGGGTCAGCCGCGCCCCTTCCAGGACGGGGGCGAGGCCACGGCGGACTGTTTCGACTTCGGGAAGCTCAGGCATTCCCTTTGGCTAGCCGACCTGCTCGCGCGGGTCTATGGAGCAAGGCATGAGCCAGAGCAGCGCCACCTTCGGCTATCGCGACGTCGATCCGACCGAGAAGCCCGGCCTCGTGCGCGGGGTCTTCGACCGCGTCGCCAGCCGCTATGACCTGATGAACGATCTGATGAGCGCGGGCGTGCACCGGATCTGGAAGGACGCCACGGCGGCGCGCCTGAACCCGCAGCCGGGCGAGGTGATCCTCGACGTGGCCGGTGGCACGGGCGACATGGCCCGCCGCTATGCGAAGCTGGCCCGTCAGGCGCAGGAGCGCCGGGGTGGCGACGACGCGACCATCCACATCATCGACTACAATGCCGAGATGATCGCCGCCGGGCGGGAAAAGGGCGCGCCGCCCGAGATCTGCTGGGCCGTGGGCGACGCCCAGCGCCTGCCGCTGCCTGACGCCAGCGCCGACGCCTATTCGATCGCTTTCGGCATCCGCAACGTGACCGACGTGAGCGCCGCACTGCGCGAGGCAAAACGGGTGCTGAAGCCGGGCGGCCGGTTTGTCTGCCTGGAGTTCAGCAAGCCGACCGGCATGGCGTTGCAGGCGGTCTATGACGCCTGGTCGTTCAAGGCCATTCCGCAGATCGGCGAGTGGGTCGCGGGCGATCGCGAGTCCTACCAGTACCTGGTCGAGAGCATCCGCCGCTTTCCCGACCAGGCGACTTTCGCTGGCCTGATGTGCGAGG
>JBKJII010000310.1:0-2374 GCA_046598505.1 Caulobacter sp.
CACGTCGGCCACAGCGGCTTCGTAGGCATCGGCGCCTGTCGGTGGCTCAGCGTCAGCGACCAGCGAGCCGATGGCGGTCTTGTGTTCGGCTTGATCAAGCCAGCCGGCCGCGATCAACGCGTCAGCGTCGGAGTCGCCGAGGGCCAGCACGCGGCGAAGGTGGTGGTCGAAGGCCAGAAGGCGTGAAAACCGCCCGACCGCGAGGTCAGGCCAGTCGGGGTGGCGGACGAGGCCGAGCGACTCGACGCGGTCGCCCAGCTCATAGGAGGCCAGGCCTGCGACGCCGCCCTGGAACGGTGGTCCATCAGGGTTCGATGGCCGTGGCGGCCCAAGCAGGGCGGTCATCGCCGCGAAGGGATCGCCGGCGTCCTCCGCCCGCACCGTCAGGGTCTCGTCCGGATCACGCAGCAGATAGGACCAGCGCGCCCGCTCGCCCGCGCCGCCGGACAGGAAGGCGCAGCTCCACGGCGCGTCGGCGAAGGCCGACAGCACTGCTTCCGGGGCCCTCCAGGGCCGCTCGAGGATCGTCGCCGCGCGCATGGGGGGCAGATAGGCCTCCGGCGGCCCGCCGCAAAGGTCAGACGGTCTGTTTGCCGCCGCCCTTGACGAACATCATGCCGGCCAGGCCCAGCGCCAGCAGCCCGGCGATGGGGATGAAACCACCGGTCTGGCTTTGGGTCAGCGCGGTGAACACGCCCACCAGCAGCGAGCCGATCCACACCGTGACGCTGCCTGACAGGGCATACATGCCGAAGAAGGCCGGCAGCTTTTCGGCCGGCACCAGCCGGGTCAGCAGGGTCCGGCTGGAGGCGTACTGGGCCGTGACGAAGATCGCCACGCCAAAGCCGATCAACAGATAGATCGCCTCCGGCAGGGTCCTGAACATCGGGCCGTTCCACAGGGGCGCATGGGCCGCCGCATCGTAGGGCCAGAGGTAGAGGATGGTGTCGCGGCGCATGCCCAGCCAGGCGACCAGGCAGATCAGCGAGCCGGCGATTTCGATCCGCACCGCGTTGCGCGGACCGAACAGATTGTCGAACAGGGCGCCGCACAGGCCGCCGATGACGGCGAAAATGCTGAGCAGGATGCCGTAGGCCAGCATCTCGAGGATGTGCCACTGCATCACCCCGGCGGTGTAGATGCCGGAGAAGATCAGCAGGGCGGTCATGCCGTCGTTGAACAGCATCCGCGCGCCCAGATAGATCACCGCGTCCCGTTCGGTGACCAATACGCCGAGAACCTCGCGCAGCCGGGCCGGGCCCCGGACCGCGGCCTTCAGCAGAGACAGGATCACCGCGCCGATATGGCCGCCGGCCTGTTTGCAGGCGTCGACGAAGCTGACCCCGGTCTTGGCGGCGTCAGGCGTGAACAGGAACAGCGGGATCGAGAAGAGCACCAGCAGGACGGCGGCGATCGGGGCGACGATGCGCGAGGTCTCGGCCTGGCTCGGGTCCAGCCCGAACAGCGGATGGTCAGGCACGAAGGGCCAGCCGGCCACCGCGGGATTGCCCGGCAGGGCGAAGGCCAGCAGGCAGAAGGTCAGGGTGATGACCGAAAAGAAGTTGCCCGCCGAAAGCGCCAGACCGGACGCCTGCGGCGCGTGCTTCGGGCCAGCGGCGTTGATCAGCATCGAATTGTGGACCACCTCGCAGTAGGCGAACAGCACGCCGATGATCCCGAACAGCCACAGGCCGCCCATCACCGGCAGGCCCGCGCCGCCGGGCTTGGAGAACCACAGGGCGAAGATCAGCGGCGCCATGCAGGCGACGATGGCCAGCATCAGCGGCTTGCGCGCGCCGTAGCGGTCGATCGCCGCGCCGAGGATCGGGGCGGTGAAGGCGATGAAGATGCTGTTGAGGGTGCTGACCGTGGCGATCGCCGCCTGGCCCTTCACCGGATCCCCCACAACAGCCGTCGTGAAGTAGGGGGCGAAAATGTAGATGGTGATCAGGATCACGTAGGGGTCGCGGCCGCCCTGGAAAATCGACCAGCTCCAGCCGCCGAGCGGCAGCTTTCCGGGCGCCCCGGTGACGATGGCCGCGCCGCCCGCGGGTTCGATCCCGTCGGGGAGCACCTCGCCGAGCACGGTCAGATCGTGATCGGCGTCCAGGGGCGCGCGGTCGTTCATGCGGCTTTCGTCCTTCCCTCGAGAAAGGCCGACTGCCGCGGCCCTGCCCGTCACGGTGGACTTCAAACGCACGTTTGTCACGGGCGCCGCCGGGTCAGCCGGGTGAATATCCGGCCCAGGCTGACGCATGATCGGGGACATGCACTTCAGTGCGTGTCCCTTGCCGGACGGAGGGGACACGTACTGAAGTGCCTGTCCCCGATCATGCGTCAGCCTGGGGCGGATATTCACCCGGCTGACCCGGCG
>JBKJII010000326.1:0-2811 GCA_046598505.1 Caulobacter sp.
GCGGCGTGAACGGCGTCCATGGAGAGGACGCGGATGGCGTCGGCCATCTTGACCGGGCTGACGGACATTTTCGGCTCTCTCGACTCGTGCGGGGATCGGCGCGGGTTCGCACGGGAGAGGGAACGTTTCAACCCGCCTTCCTGTCACGCCCCGGTGCAGTCTATAGAAAGGACTTCGATCGAGGAGCCGCGATGATGACGGGAGAGGCCGAGGGAAGCGCTCTGGACCTGGCCGTGCGCAGGCTGGAGCGCGCGGTGGCGATGCTCGAGAGCCGCATGTCCGACAAATTGGCCGACGTGGGGGCCGAGGCCGGCAGCCTGTTCGACCAGGATCGCACGCGCCTGGCGACCGAACTGGACGCCGCAAGGGCCCGGGAACGCGCGCTGGAGGAAGCCGGGGCCCAGGCCTCGCAGGCCCTCGGCCGCGCCATCGCCGAGATCCGCGCCGCCCTGGGTGACGAGCCCGCCACCGGAACGGAAGGCTGACCGATGGCCCAGGTGACCGTGCATGTGAACGGCAAGCCTTACAGCGTCGGCTGCGAGGACGGCCAGGAACGCCATCTGATCGAAATCGCCCGTCTGTTCGATGAGCAGGTCCGTCAGGTCAGCCAGGACGTCGGCAATCTCGGCGAGACCCGGCTGTTCCTGATGGGCGCCCTGTTGCTGGCCGACGAGATGGCCGACCTGAAGCTGAGGTTGCAGCATATCCAGGGCGAACTGGCCCGCACCCAGACCGACCAAGCCAAGATCGAGGTCAAGGCCGTCGCCGCCCTGGAAAACGCCGCCAAGCGCGTCGAGAAGATCGCGGCGGGCTGACGGCAATTCGGGGTATTTCGGTGAATTCGGTGACAGTTTACGAATTGCTTGGACCCGGCCATCTCGTCGGATCGCAATTCGTAAACTGTCACCGAATTCCAACCGACCCTTCCCTTTCGGCAGTCGAAGGCCTACCTTGTCAGACGGCGGGTCATGCTGTGGCTCACGTCGAAGGCAACCACATTCCAGCGACCTTAATTCACTCTAGGGAGCTGTCCCTGTCCTTCCCCCTGGGGTTGGGCACACGGCGCCCACCTGGTTATCCAGGTCGAGGGAATTGAACCGTCCTTCACGGCTCCTACGGCGCCGCCACCCTTTCAATGCTGGATCGTGGTTCGAGACGCTCGCTTGAGGCTCGCTCCTCACCATGACGAGCGGTATTGCGACCCACCCCTGCCCGTCATCCTGAGGAACGACCCTTCAGGATCGCGTCTCGAAGGACGCACGCATGTCCAACCCCGCCCTCGTCAGTCAGAAATCCATGCTCCGTCTGGAAGCGCGCGCGCGTCGCAAGACGTTACTGGTGCAACACCCCGAAGCCGACTGGATGGCCGCGGACCGCGCCGGCGAGATGCTGGCGGCGCTGGGCCTTGGACGCGCGGGGACTATCGCTCTCTACAAGGCCCTCGGCGCGGAGCTCGACCCCCGACCGTTGGGTGACGGGCTGCTCAGGCAGGGTTGGTCCCTCTGTCTGCCCTGCGTCGAGAGCGAGGACGGGCCGTTGGTGTTCCGGAGCTGGACGCCCGGCGAGCGGCTGGCCCACGACCTGACCGGCCTGCCCGCGCCGCTGACTTCGGCGCCGGAAGTGCGGCCCGACCTGATCCTTGTGCCCTTGCTGGCCTTCGACCGCCGCGGCGGGCGGCTGGGCCAGGGCGGCGGGCATTATGACCGCACCCTGCAAGCCCTGCGCGCCGGCCCCCGGCCGCCCCCGGCCATCGGTTTCGCCTATAGCGGCCAGGAGGTCGCCCATCTGCCCCACGAACCGCACGACCAGCCGCTCGATGGGATTCTCACCGAGGCCGGGTATAGTGCGGCGCGAAAGGATTTCTGAATGCGCTTTGCTTTCTTCGGCGACGTCGTCGGCCGCTCCGGCCGGGACGGTCTGACAGACCATCTGCCGGGCCTCCGTCGCCGCCTCGGTCTCGAGTTCGTGGTGATCAACGCCGAGAACGCCGCGTCCGGCTTCGGCATCACCGAGAACACCGCCCGCGAGCTGTTCGACGCCGGGGCCGACTGCCTGACGCTCGGCAATCACAGCTGGGACCAGAAGGAAGCGCTGACCTACATCGTCCGCGAGCCGCGCCTGATCCGGCCGGCCAACTACCCGATCCTCAGCGACACGCCCGGCAAGGGCAGCCATCTATTCCAGACCCGCGAGGGCCGGACCGTGTTCGTGATCAACCTGCTCGGCCGGGTGCATATGGACGCCATGGACGACCCGTTCGCCGCCGCCGACCGCGAACTGGACAAGGCCCCGCTGGGCCAGGTCGCCGACGCGGTGATCCTCGACATGCATTGCGAGGCGAGCAGCGAGAAAATGGCCATGGGCCACTACTGCGACGGCCGCGCCTCGCTCGTCGTCGGCACCCACACCCATGTGCCGACGGCCGATGCCCAGGTCCTGCCCGGCGGGACGGCCTACCAGACCGACGCCGGCGCCTGCGCCGACTACGACAGCGTGATCGGCAACCAGAAGGAAGAGCCGCTGCGCCGTTTCACCACCCGCATATCGGGCGGCCGCTACAGGCCCGCCGAAGGCCCGGCCACGGTCTGCGGGGAGTTCGTGGAGACCGACCCGGCCACGGGCCTGGCCCGCCGCATCGAGCCGATCCGCATCGGCGGCCGCCTGTCGCAGACGATCCCGGTCCTGGAAACCGCTCAGGCCTAGGCCGCGGCCTCGTCCCGGTCCCTGGCGGGCGCCTGCCGGCCTTCCAGCACCTGGGCGATGGCGGCGATCAGGGCGGCGGGCTGCACCGGCTTGTGCTGCAGGGCGTCG
>JBKJII010000395.1:0-7178 GCA_046598505.1 Caulobacter sp.
ACGTCTCCGACGAACAGCTGGACATGCGCCTGCGGCTCCACGCGCGGCTGATCGAGGAGATCGATCTGTCCAAACTGGGCGAGCTCGACGAGGGCGAGATGCGCCGTCAGGTGCGCCGCCTGGTCGGCGACTTTGCGCGCGACGCCCGCCTGGCGCTCAACACCGCCGAACTCGACCAGATGGGCGAGGAGGTGTTCGACGAAATGGTCGGGCTGGGGCCGATCGAACCGCTGCTCAAGGACGAGTCGATCAACGACATCCTGATCAACGGGCCGTTCCAGGTCTACGTCGAGCGACGCGGCGAGCTGGAGCTGACGCCGATCCGCTTCCGCGACAACGACCACCTGTTGCGTATCGTCAACCGCATCGTCGCCGCTGTCGGCCGGCGCATCGACGAGTCGAGCCCGATGGTCGACGCCCGCCTGGCCGACGGCAGCCGGGTCAACGCCGCCATCGCCCCGATCGCCATCGACGGAGCCTGTGTCTCGATCCGCAAGTTCTCCAAGAAGCCGCTCAGTTTCGAACGGCTGGTGGCGGTCGGGGCCATGCCGGCTTGTGTCGCCGAGTTTCTGGCAGGCGCCGTGAAGTCGCGGGTGTCGACGGTGATCAGCGGCGGCACCGGCTCGGGCAAGACCACCCTGCTCAACGCCTGCTCGGCGGCGATCAGCGAGAAGGAGCGGCTGATCACCATCGAGGACGCGGCCGAGCTGCAGCTACAACAGCCGCACGTCGTCCGTATGGAGACGCGGCCGCCGAACATCGAGGGCAAGGGCGAGATCCGCCAGCGCGAGCTGGTCAAGAACGCCCTGCGCATGCGGCCTGACCGAGTGATCCTGGGGGAGGTCCGGGGCGAGGAAGCCTTCGACATGCTGCAGGCCATGAACACCGGCCATGAGGGCTCGATGGCCACCATCCACTCCAACTCCGCCCGCGAGGCCATCACCCGCCTGGAGCAGATGGTCGCCATGGGCGGCATGACCCTGAGCGCCGAAGCCGTCCGTGGGCAGATCGCCGCCGCCGTCGGCATGGTGGTGCAGGTCATGCGTCTGTCAGACGGCAAGCGGAAGGTGATGAGCATCACCGAGATTACCGGCATGGAGGGTAATGTCGTGCAGATGCAGGACATCTTCGTGTTCAACCGGATCCGCACTGAACCGGACGGCACGGTCATCGGCGAGTTCCGCGCCACCGGCCTGCGGCCCAAATGCCTCGACGAGATGATCCGCAAGGGCATCCACTTCGACACCGCCAACTTCGATCCGGCGCGGGTGCTTTGATGGGGACGTCGCTGGCCCCTGCAAATCCTGTTCCTCCCCCCCGGGGGAGGTGGCCCGGCGAAGCCGGGTCGGAGGGGGGCGTGCTGCACGAACAGAGCCCCCCTCAGTCGGCCCTGCAGGCCGACAGCCCCCCCCGGGGGGAGCAACTGGAGCTGTCCGCGGTTCGGGAGTTGTCGTGATGCCGGACGTCGATCCGCGCATCGTCTTCATGATCCTGGTCGGCGCGGCGGTGTTCGCGGCGGCGCAGGCGGCGTGGGGGCTGGCCCGGGTGGCGGGGACCAAACGCAAGGTGAACACCCGGCTCCGCGTGGCGCAAACCGTGACCAACCTGGCTGACCTGGTCGTCGAGCTGCGCAAGCAGCGGGGCCTCGACGAGAACGGCGACAGCCGCATCCTTGTGCGCTGGTTCTCGGACCTGGTGATCAAGTCCGGCGTCCGCTACCAGCCTCGCGCCTGGGCCCTGACGGCCGCCGGGCTGGGCCTGGGCGCCTATCTGCTGGTGTTTCTCTGGACGAAGAACCCGCTGTTCGGCCTCACCGCCGCGCCGGTGTTCGCCTTCGGCCTTCCCTTCATGTGGCTGAAGTTCAAGGCCGGGGCCCGGGCCAAGGCCGTGGGGCTGCAGCTGCCCAACGCGCTGGAGATCATCGTCCGCAGTCTGGAAGCCGGCCACCCGGTGCCGACCGCCGTGGCGCTGGTCGGTCGCGAGATGCCTGATCCGCTGGGCAGCGAGTTCGGCATGGCCGGCGACGAGATCGCCTATGGGGCCACGCTGGAGCAGGCCGTCGGCCGTGTCGCTGACCGCTGCCGCCATCCGGACGTCGACCTGTTCGCGGCGACCATCCGCCTGCAGGAGCGGTCGGGCGGCAACCTGACCGGCCTGCTCAAGATGAACGCCAAGGCCGTCCGTGAACGGCACAAGATGCGGCTGAAGATCAAGGCCGCCTCTGGCGAGGGCCGCGCCTCGGCGATCATCCTGACCTCGGCGCCGTTCGCCGTGTTCGCCATCCTCCAGGTGGCCAGCCCGCATTTCTACGGCGACGTGATCCACGAAAAGACCATCCAGATGGGCCTGGGCGCGCTGGGCTGCTGGATGCTCATCGGCAACATGGTCATGCGCAAGATGATCGACATGAGGATCTGAGCCCATGGACCCGATCCAGCTCCAGTCCCTGCTCACCTGGTTCGCCGTCGGCCTGATCAGCCTGGGCGTCGGCGGGGCGGCCCTGATCGGTCTGCGCGAGGTGCGCTTCGGCGTTCAGCGGCGGGCGCGGCTGGCCGGCCAGACGGTCGTGCAGAGCGGCGGGCGCGGCGGCCCATCGGCGGCCCTTTCCGGTGTGGTCAGCGGCGTGAAGCGACTGGGCGACCGCATGGCCATCCAGGACCCGTCCCAGCTTTCGACCATCCGCGCCAAGCTGATCCAGGCGGGCTGGTTCAGCCGCGAGTCCGTGGCCGTCTATCTCGGCGCCAAGGCGGTCGCGCTGCTGCTGGCGACCGTTGCGACCGTGCTGACTGTGCCCTGGGCCATCAGTGGCGGCGGCGGCATGGGCGCCATCGCCCTGGCCGGTGGCTTCGCGGTCGCGGCGTTGCTCGGGCCTGACCAGGTGATCAAGGCCCGGCGACGCAAGCTGGAGCTGGAGTATATGGACGGCTTCCCCGACCTGCTCGACCTGCTGGTCGCGTCGGTTGAGGCGGGCCTGTCGCTGGATGCCGCCGTCACCCGGGTGGGTGAGGAACTGAGCCGTCGCTATGTCCACCTGGGCGAACACCTGCGCTTCCTGACCCTGGAACTGCGCGCCGGACGTTCGCGCCGCGACGCCTGGTCGAGCTTCGCCGAGCGGCTGGGCATCGACGACGCCCGGGCCCTGGCCACCATGCTGCGTCAGTCCGAAGAGATGGGCACGAGTCTGGGCGACACCCTGACCGTCTTCTCCGAGGACATGCGCGCCAAGCGTATGCTGCGGGCGGAGGAGAAGGCCATGTCCCTGCCCGCCAAGCTGATGATCCCGCTGATCCTGTTCATCTTCCCCTGTCTGATGGGGGTGCTGATCCTGCCGGCGGCGTTCCGGATCAGCCAGACGCTGATGGCGAACTAACGATCGACCGGTATGGTCACCCCGACTGCTCAACAGCGGGACCCGAAGATGAAGGCCTACCTCGTCCTCGATTTCTCCGTTCACGATCTTCCCGGTTTCATGCCGTACGTGTCCGGCATCCCGGCCTTCATCGACAAGCATGGGGGAAGATACATCGTTCGAGGGACGGAACCGACCGTCATGGAAGGCGACTGGGCGCCCCAACGACTGGTCATCCTCGAGTTCCCGTCCCGCCGGCATGCGGAGGCGTTTTTGGCCGACCCCGATGCTCAGTCGCTGTTCGCCCTGCGCCACAGGACGACCAACAGCAAACTGGTGCTGGTCGACGGCGAAGCGTGAGTCACATGCGCGGCTGATTGTGATCCGTGCGCTCTCTACTGCCTCCCCAGATCCCGTCATGGCCGGTTGAAAGCTGACCGGGACTCCTACGCCACCACGAGCACGCCCGCCCGCCAGGACCGGTGCAGCAGCCCGCCGCCGAGCCAGTAGCTGAGCTCGGCCGGGCGTTCGATGTCCCACACCGCGAGGTCGGCGAGCTTGCCGGCTTCAAGCGTGCCGGTCTCTGCGCCCAGACCAAGCGCCTGGGCAGCGACGCGGGTGACACCGGCCAGGGCTTCCTCCGGGGTCAGACGGAACTGGCTGCAGGCCAGGTTCATCGCCGCGCGCAGCGACAGCATCGGCGAGGTGCCGGGGTTGCAGTCACTGGCTACGGCCATCGGCACGCCGGCCGAGCGCAGGGACGCGACGGGCGGCTTCTGTGTTTCGGCCAACGCTACGAAGGCGCCGGGCAGCAGGACCGCGACGGTGCCGGCCCTGGCCATGGCCTCGACGCCGGCCTGCGAGGTGAATTCCAGGTGGTCGGCGGACAGGGCTCCGTAGAACGCCGCCAGCGCCGCGCCCCCGCCGTCGGCCAGCTGGTCCGCATGCAGACGGACCGGCAGGCCCAGCGCCTTCGCCGCGTCGAACAGGCGCGAGACCTCGGCCGGCGTGAAGGCGATGTGCTCCAGGTAGGCATCAACGATGTCGACCAGCCCGGCCGCATTGGCCGCCGGCAGGGCCTCATCGATGATCATGGCCACATAGGCCTCGCGGTCTTCGTCCTTCGGAACCGCGTGCAGGCCGAGGAAGCTGGTCACCACCCGCGCGTCGCCATCGAGGTAGCGGGCGGCGCGCAGCATTTTCAGCTCGGTCTCGAGGTCCAGGCCGTAGCCGGACTTGATCTCGATCGTCGTGACGCCCTCGGCGACGAAGGCCGCCAACCGGCGCCGGGCCGCCTTGATCAGCCCCGCTTCACTCGCCGCGCGCGTAGCCGCCACGGACGAACGGATGCCGCCCCCGGCCAGCGCGATCTCCTCATAGGTTGCGCCGTTCAGCCGCGCCTCGAACTCGCCGATCCGGTCGCCGCCGAAGACCAGATGGGTGTGGCAGTCGATCAGGCCAGGCGTGACCCAGCGGCCGCCGAGGCTCACCGTGCCGACAGCTTGAAACTCTGGCGCGCCGTGGCGCGGTCCGATCCAGACGATCCGGCCGCCACTCACCGCCAACACCGCATCCTCGACGGCGCCGTAGGGCGCGCCGCCGACGATCATGGTCGCCGCCCGGCATTCGGTGAGGAGAAGGTCGACCCGCTGCATAGCCCTGTCTTGCCACCGGCCTGCCTTCGTGGATAGTCTACACCTGTCTAGACAGGATTAGACAACTTGAGCCAGACCCTCCATCTCCACCAGGCGCGACTACCCGACGGCTGGGCGCGCGACGTGCGGCTGACCGTCGAGGACGGGGTCGTCACAGCCCTGGCGGTGAACGCCGAGCCGGCAGGCGCGACCCGCCTGAAGGGTGCGGTGATTCCCGCGATCACCAACCTGCACAGCCATGCCTTCCAGCGCGCCATGGCCGGACTGGCCGAACGCGCGCGTGCCGGGGTCGAGGACTTCTGGGCCTGGCGCGAGGCCATGTACCGGTTCCTTGACCGGCTGACGCCGGAGCAGATGGAGGCCATCGCCGCCATGCTCTACGCCGAGCTGGCCGAGGGCGGGTACGGCGGAATCGTCGAGTTCCACTACCTGCATAACAGCCCGGACGGGACACCCTACGCCGACCCGGCCGAGACGGCCCACGCCCATCGTCGCGCGGCCGCGACGGCCGGATTCGGTCTGACCCTGGCGCCCGTGCTCTACAGCCACAGCGACTTCGGCGGCCTGCCGCCCAAACACGGCCAGCGGCGGTTCATTCGCTCGACGGAAGACTTTCTGCGCCTGCTGGACGCCAGCGGCGCAGAGGCGTTCGCGTTCCACAGCCTGCGGGCCGTAACGCCCGAGCAAGTCCGCGACGTGCTGGCCGCTGTTGACCCCGCCCTGCCGATCCATATCCACGCCGCCGAACAGACCGGCGAGGTCGAAGCCTCCGTCGCCTGGTCGGGCGCGCGGCCGGTCGAATGGCTGCTGGCCAATGCGCCGATGGACGACCGATGGACCCTGGTCCATGCCACGCACATGACCGACGCCGAGGCGGCTGGTCTGGCCTGCAGCGGCGCGACGGTGGCGCTCTGTCCGTCGACGGAAGGCAATCTGGGTGACGGATTCTTCAACGCCGACGCCTTCCTCCGCGCCGGCGGGACCTTTGGCATCGGCTCGGACAGTCATGTCACGGCCAACGCCGCCGAGGAGTTGCGCTGGTTCGAGTACGGCCGGCGGATGCAGGCGCGCAAGCGGACGATGAGCGGGGGGAGTGGCGAGCATGTCGGCGCGGGTCTGTGGCTTTCGGCCGCCCGTGCGGGAAGCCGCCCCACCGGCCGACGGACCGGCGAGATCGCCGTCGGCGCGCGCTGCGACCTGGTGGTGCTGGACACGGATCATCCGACCCTCGCCGAACGCGCCGGCGACCTGATCCTCGACAGCCTGGTCTTCTCCGGCTCCGGCGCGATCAGTGAAGTGTGGTCCGGTGGCCGGCGCATTGTCGAGGGCGGTCGCCACATTCACCGCGACGCCATTTCCGCCGCCTATCGCCGCGCTGTTGCCGAGCTGGCCCAATGACCGCCGCGCGGGCTGCACGCTACCAGCAGGTGAAGCGCCATGTGCTGGGCGCGATCCGCACCGGCCGCTGGCGTGTCGGCGATCGCATTGCGTCGGAGCATGATCTGGTGCGGGAGCTGGGCGTGGCGCGGATGACCGTGCGCCGGGCGCTGGATGAACTGACCCGCGAGGGGCTGATCGTCCGCCGTGCGGGCGTCGGGGCCTTCGTTGCGGGTGAGCCGCTGGCCGAGAGCCATCCGCTGGAAATTCGCGATATCGCCGCTGAAGTCGCCTCTCGTGGCCATGTCTGGAGGGCCGAGGTGGTGGCGCTGGAAACGGTCAGCGCCGATGCCGATCTGGCCCGCAGGTTCGAGACCCAGTCGGGGGCGCGCCTGTTCCACTCCGAGATCATCCACTGGGAGGGCGAGACGCCGATCCAGCTGGAGCAGCGTTGGGTAGCCCCGGCCATCGCCCCCGACTATCTGGCGCAGGACTTCACCGCCGGCACTCCCGGCGCCCATCTGCTGGCCACGGCGCCCATCGAGGCCGGCGAGCATTTCGTCAGGGCCGAAGCCGCTGACGTCCGTACGGCCGGCCTATTGCGCCTGCCTGTCGATGCGCCGGTGCTGACCGTCGCCCGCCGCACCTGGAGCCGGGGGCAGGTCGCCTCCGCCGCCCGCCTGATCCACCCCGGCCACGCTTTCCAGCTGGCCGGACGCTTCGGAGACCGCCCATGACCGCCAGTAACAGCCGCATCGTCCGCGCGCCGACCGGGACCGACCGCTCCTGCAAGTCCT
>JBKJII010000420.1:0-8052 GCA_046598505.1 Caulobacter sp.
GGGCCGAACGGCGCCGGCAAGTCGACGCTGAGCTATGTGCTGACCGGCCGCCCTGGCTACGAGGTCACGCAAGGAACCGCGACCCTCGACGGCGAGGACCTGCTGGCGCTGGACGCCAACGAGCGGGCGGCCAGGGGCGTCTTCCTGTCGTTCCAGTATCCGCTGGAGATCCCGGGCGTTCCGGCCCTGACCTTCATCCGCACGGCCCTCAACGCCCAGCACAAGGCGCGCGGCGAGGACGAGATCAGCGCCCCGGCGTTCCTCAAGCGCGCCCGGACGACCGCCGCAGCGCTGAAGATCGACTTCGACATGCTCAAGCGGGCGCTGAACGTCGGCTTCTCCGGCGGCGAGAAGAAGCGCATGGAAATTTTCCAGATGGCCATGCTGGAGCCCCGCTTCCTGATCCTCGACGAGACCGACAGCGGCCTGGATATCGACGCCCTGCGGATTGTGTCCGAGGGCGTCAACGCCATGCGCTCGCCGGACTGCGGCATGCTGGTGATCACCCACTACCAGCGGCTGCTCGACTACATCAGACCCGACCGGGTGCATGTGCTGAGCGCCGGCCGGATCGTCGCGAGCGGTGGGCCCGAGCTGGCGCACCAGCTCGAGGCCGAGGGCTACGACAAGTACGCGAAGGCGGCGGCCTAGTGGCGGCTTTCACCAGATCCTCCCCCATCGGGGGAGGGGGACCACGCGGAGCGTGGTGGAGGGGGCCGTCGCGGGCGCTGACCTCCTCAGTCGTCGCTGCGCGCCGCCAGCTCCCCCACTGGGGGAGCATCCTGTGACCCTCGCCACCGCCATCGCCACCGGCGACCTGACCCAGCTCCCGTCGCGTCGCGACGAGGACTGGCGCTGGACGGACCTGCGCGGGCTGCTGCGCTCGCTGCCGCCAGCCTCGCCGGTGTCCGGCGTCGGGCCAGGCGGTCCATTCGCGGCCTTGGGGATCGACGAGCTCACAGTCGTTAACGGCCGCCGTGAGGGTTTCGGTCCGGTTGTCATCGAAGCCGGCGAACACCTGGTCCCTCTGCGCTTTGTGTCGACAGTTCTTGGCAGCCACGCAACGAAAGTCGCGATCGAGGTGCAGGCCGGCGCCGTCCTGACCCTGTTGGAAAGCTATGAGGCTGAGGCTGATGGGGCGGTCACCAGCACAGACCTGGATATCGTGCTCGGCGAGGGGGCGAGGCTGGAACGCATCATCCTGGCCGCAGATGGGCCCCAGAGTGTAACCGTCTCTACCGCCGCGGTGACCCTCGCCGCCGGCGCCAGCTTCTCCCAAACTATCCTGACCTCCGGCGCGCGGCGCCAGCGGATCGAGACGCAGGTGGAGCATCCGGGGCAGGGCGCGTCCGTCCGGCTCGACGGCGCCTATCTGCTGGCCGACCAGCGCCATGCCGACCTGACCACCGTGGTCACCCACGGCGGCCGCGACGGGACCACCTCCCAGCTGACCAAGGGCGTGGTCCGCGATCAGGCGCGCGGCGTGTTCCAGGGCCGCATCGTCGTCGAGCGCGGCGCGGACGGCACGGAGGCCCGCATGGGCCACCATGCCCTGATCCTGTCCGACAGGGCCGAGGTCGACGCCAAACCCGAGCTGCTGATCTTCGCCGATGACGTCCAGTGCGCCCACGGCAACACCATCGGGGCGCTCGACGAGGCGGCCATCTTCTACGCCCGCCAGCGCGGCATGCCCGAGGATGTCGCCCGCGCCATGCTCACCGAGGCCTTCATCGGCGAGGTGGTGGACCGGATCGAGCACGAGGGCGCGCGGGATGTGGCGCGGGCGTGGGCGGCTAAGCAGTTGGGGGCCGGGCTGTGAGCATGGCTCCTTCCATTTTTCCGCTCATCCCGGCGAAGGCCGGGACCCAGGCGTTTTTGGCTTGCGGGCCAGGGTCTGAGTGTTCCCGAAAAAACCTGGGTCCCGGCCTTCGCCGGGATGAGCGGATGTGGGGGTATGCCTGATGCCCTTTGACCCCACCGCCGCCCGCGCCCAGTTCCCGATCCTGTCGCGGACGATCAACGGCAAGCCGCTGGTCTACCTCGACAACGCCGCTTCGGCCCAGAAGCCCCAGGCCGTCATCGACGCCCTGACCCATGCCATGAGCCATAGCTACGCCAACGTTCATCGTGGCCTGCACACGCTCGCCAACGAAACGACGGAAGCCTATGAAAAGGCGCGCAAAACGGTCGCGCGCTTCCTGAACTGCGACACCGACGAAGTGGTCTTTACCAAGGGTGGCACCGAGGCGATCAACCTGGTTGCCGCCTCCTTCGGCCTGGGCCTGAAGGCCGGCGACGAGATCCTGCTCACCCAGATGGAGCATCACTCCAACATCGTGCCGTGGCACCTGCTGCGCGAGCGCAAGGGCGTGGTGCTGCGGTTCGCGCCGGTGCTGGAGGACGGGTCACTCGACCTCGACGGCCTGCGCAAGCTGATCACCGAGCGCACGAAGCTGGTCGCGGTCACCCAGATGTCCAACGTGCTGGGGACCATCAACCCCGTGCGCGCCATCGCCGACATGGCCCATGCCGCCGGCGCGCTGGTGCTGGTCGACGGCTGCCAGGGCGCGGTGCACATGGCCGTGGACGTCAAGGCGCTGGACGCCGACTTCTACGTCTGCACCGGCCACAAGCTGTACGGCCCGACCGGCATCGGCGTGCTGTACGGCAAGGCCGAGCGGCTGGCGGTACTGCCGCCCTACCAGGCCGGCGGCGAGATGATCGGCACGGTCACGGAAGAGAAGATTAGCTACGCCGACCCGCCCATGCGGTTCGAGGCCGGCACGCCGCCGATCCTTGAGGCCATCGCGCTCGGCGCGGCGCTGGAGTGGCTGATGGGCTTTGACCGGGAGGCCGTCGCGGCCCACGAAAAGGCGCTCTACGACCGCGCCGTCGAGCGGCTCGACGGGGCCAACTGGCTGCGCATCCTCGGCACGACGCCGGACAAGGGCGCGATCCTCAGCTTCACCGTGGAGGGCGCCCATGCCCACGATATCGCCCAAATTCTCGACCAGCAGGGGGTGGCGGTCCGCGCCGGGACCCACTGCGCCGAGCCCCTGATGGCCCGTTTCGGCGTCACGTCGAGCGCCCGGGCCAGTTTCGCCCTATATAACACCGAGGCAGAGGCCGATGCGTTCGTGGACGCGCTGGTCAAGGCCCGCAGCTTCTTTGCCTGAGACCTGAATGACCGAGATCAGCACAGCCTCGAACGACACGCCCTCCGCCATTCCGCAGGCGGAGCTGGACGCGCTGACCGACCTGCTGGTGGAGAAGCTCAAGAGCGTGTTCGATCCGGAAATCCCGGTCGACATCTACGAGCTGGGCCTGATCTACAAGGTCGACGTCTCGGACGACAAGGAGGTCAAGATCGACATGACCTTGACCGCGCCGGGCTGCCCGGTGGCCGGCGAGATGCCGGGCTGGGTCGAGGACGCGGTAATGGAAATCCCCGGCCTCAAGTCCTGCTCCGTGGACCTGGTCTTCGACCCGCCGTGGGACCCCTCGCGCATGAGCGACGAGGCCAAGCTGCAACTGAACATGTTCTGATCATGGAAACGGTTCAAATCACCCCCCGTCCGCGCCGTCCGCGCCCCAAGGTCGTCACCCTGACTGACGCCGCGGCCGACCGCGTGAAAGAGATCATGGCGCGGGCCGAGAAGCCCTACGCCGGCCTGCGCGTGGGCGTGAAGAACGGCGGCTGCGCCGGGTCCGAGTACATCATCGAATACGCCGAGACGGCCGATCCGCTGGACGAGGTGGTCGAGGATCACGGCGTGACCATTCTGATCGAGCCCAAGGCCGTGCTGTTCCTGATCGGCGCCGAGATCGACTACGAAGTCAGCCGGCTGTCGTCGAAGTTCGTGTTCCGTAATCCCAACGAGACCGACGCCTGCGGCTGCGGCGAGAGCGTGACGATCCAGCCGGCGGCGGAAGAGCGCGACTAACCCTCTCCCAAAGGGAGAGGGAGGGGCCCGGCGCGGAGCGCTGGGAGGGTGAGGGGTTACGGCGCCAGCCGGCCATCACCGTAAGCCCTCATCCTCTCGTCCGGCTATGCCGACCGGGCCCCGCCTTCTCCCTCCGGGAAAAGGGAAGACTTGCGCACCTCGTGCGGCGTCGGCACCAGCACCGACGGCCGCACCGGCTCGCCCAGCGCCATGGCGATGAGCTCCTGGCTGCGGGTCTCCACCACCTGTTCCAGCCGCTCCAGGAACGGTGTGCGGTCCATGCCGACCGGGATCGGGTCGAGGAACTCGATGGTCGCCACGCCCGGCGTCTTGATCTTCGAGGTCTGTTCCCAGAAGCAGCCCAGGTTGGTCGCCACCGGCACCACCGGCAGGTTGAAGTCGCGGCTCATGTAGTAGACGCCGGTGCGGTAGCGGAACCGCTCGCCCGGTTTGGCCAGGTTACCCTCCGGATAGATCAGGATGCGGCGACCCTCGGCGGCGACCTGGGCGGCGCTTTCGGACAGGGCCCTGCGGGCTTCGGGCCCGCCGCAGTTGTCGACGATGATCGCGCCGAACTTGCGCAGGATCGCCCCGACCAGCGGGAAGCGCTCCATGTGGTCGCCGGTGACGAACGACAGGTTGTCGACATTGGCGAACATCACGAAGCCGTCGCCCCAGCTGTGGTGCTTGGCGGCGATGATGAAGGCGCCCTTGGGCAGCTTCTCCTGCCCCTTCAGCTCGATCTTGATGCCGGCGAGGCTGTCCATCGCCCACAGCATGCGCCGGGTGTAGGTGCGGATCGCCGCGGTCATCGGCGCGCGGCCCGGCGCCAGCGCCAGGATGGCGGCGCTGAGGCCGTAGAAGATCGACAGCACCCAGTAATAGCCGTTGAACAGCCGATTGCGCAGGGTCATGGGGCAGGGGCCTCTAGCGAGCGAACAGCAGGGCCTGCACGCCGGCGGTCATCAGGCCGGCGTGGGCGGAGAGGGGGTCTGAGCCAAGGCGGCCGTAGACCCGGTTCTGGGCGGTCTGGGTGATCACGCCGATGGCCATGGCGGCCAGCACGCGCGGGTCGGCGGGCGGGATCTCGGCGGCGATCATTGCCTGTTTGATGACGTTTTCGGTCACCGTCACCGGGTCGCGGCCATCCTCCTGATAGTAGGGGATGAAGCGGTGGATCTGGGTCAGGTGGAAGCTGAAGGTCAGCCAGTCGTCGTCGGCCACTTCGCAATAGGCGGCGACGATGGCGGCGGCCTTGGCCTTGATGCCGACGGCGCGGGCCGAGGTCTCCTCGATCAGAGAGGACAGGCGACGGTGGGTGGTCATGAACAGGCTGATCGCCAGTTCGTCCTTGCCCTTGTAGTGGCGATAGAGCGCGCCTTCGGACACCCCCGCTGCGGCGGCGATGGCGCGGGTGGTGGCCGCGTCGACGCCGTCGCGGACAAAGACTTCCAGAGCGGCGCGCTCGATGCGAGGCTTGGCGGACATGGGCGACTCCTTGTGTGAGCATTTGCTCACAAAGGGCGCGTCCTGGCAAGTGAGCAAATGCTCACACGGTGAAAAAAGATGGCTGTCAGCCCGGACTTTCTCGACCATATCCGCGAACTGCTCGGCGGGCTCGGCCCGCTGACGGTCAAGCCGATGTTCGGCGGGGCCAGCGTGCAGCTGGACGGGACGGCCTTCGCCCTGGTGTTCCGCGAGACCCTGTATCTGAAGGTCGACGACGAGACCCGCGCCGCCTTCGAGGCGGAGGGCTCGGGGCCGTTCATCTACGACATGAAGGACGGGCGCTCGGCGTCACTCGGCTACTGGAGCCTGCCGGAAGGCGCGCTGGACGATCCTGACGAGGCGGTGCGCTGGGCGCGATTGGCGCTTGAGGCGGCCTGGCGCAAGCAGAAGCCGAAGGCGAAAAAGGGCAAGGCGCTGCGGTCGGATATCGGACCCGGGCCCTGGGACGGATAACGGGTTCCTTCTCCCGGAGGGAGAAGGAGGGGCCCAACCTGCGAAGCAGGGTGGGAGGTTGAGGGGTTATGGATGGTGGGGATTGGCGGCGGGCGCCGTAATCCCTCACCCTCCCATGGCTGACACCATGGGCCCCTCCCTCTCCCTCCGGGCGAGGGTTATCTGCCCTTGAACGCCGCGACGCGCTTTTGCAGGAACGCGCTGACGCCCTCGATGAAGTCCTCGGACTTGCCGGCGATCTTCTGGGCCTTGCGTTCGGCGGTCAGCTGGCCGGACCAGTCGCTTTCGAGGCTGTCCCAGATCAGCTTGCGGATCTGGCCGAGCGAGGCCGGGCCGTTGGCCAGTTCCCTGGCGATCTCGATGGCCGTGGTCAGCAGGTCGGCGTCGGGGACGACGCGGTTGACCAGACCCCTCTTCAGCGCCTTGGCCGCGCTGATCTTCTCGCCGAGCAGGGCCATTTCCATGGCCCGGGCGCGGCCGATGGCGCGCGGCAGCAGATAGGTCGAGCCGCCGTCCGGCACCAGGCCGATGCGGCGGAAGGCCTGCAGGAAGTAGGCGCTCTCGCCGGCCACGATGATGTCGCCGAGCAGGCCGAACGAGCAGCCGATGCCGGCGGCCGCGCCGTTGACGGCGGTGACCAGCGGCAGGGGCGTGTCGCGCATCAGGCTGACCAGCGGGTTGTAGACCGTCTCCAGCGCACGGCCGGCGTCCGGCTTGCCATCGACGTCCAGCTCGCGGCCGCTCGCGCCGCCGCCCGACAGGTTGGCCCCCGAACAGAAGCCGCGGCCTTCGCCGGTCAGCACGATGGCGCGGGCCTTGAGGTTTCCGGCGGCCAGACTGCGGAAGGCGTGGCTGAGCTCTTCGGCCAGATCCAGGCCGGCCGCGTTCATCGTCGACGGGTCGGCCATGGTCACCACGGCCACGCCGTCGGTCACCTCAACCTTGATTTTCTTGTAGTCCACCGCAGCGTCCTCCCTGGGTCATTTGATCGGATGGATAGCCCCTATAACGCGGGGGAACGCCAACAGAAATTTCAGCCGGGTCCGCGGCCGTAGTAGCGGGCCAGTTGCACCGTCAGCAGACCGGCGGCCAGCAGCGCGATCAGGATCGGCCCCGAGAGCGGCAGGCCGAGAGCCGCCAGGGCGGCTGCGCTGATCAGGCCGATGAAGCAGCCGACGTCCCAGGCGCCCTCGGTGGCGGAGTGGAAGCGGAACACGCAGGGCGAGGCCTTGGCCATGTTGTAGACCGGCGTCATCAACACCGGGGTGACGATGGCCGCCAGCAGCGCGCCGGCCGCGTTGGCCAACACGGCCAGCCAGGGCGTATGCAGGCTGGCGGCCCGCGCGATGACCACGATGGCCGCGATGCCATAGGCGATGAAGGTCGAGCGCCGGCCATGGCCCAGGTCGACGTGTTTACCCAGCGCCAGACCGCTGAACGCGCCGACGACCGCCGCCAGGGCCGCCGCCCCGCCGAACGCCGTGAAGCTCTCGCCGAGCGCCACGAACAAGGTGACCAGCCAGACGAAGTAGTAGGTCGCCGCGAACAGGCCATCGCCGACCATCAGGCCGAGCGCTCGCCGGTCCGGGCTCCAGCCCGGTGGCGCGGTCCTGTCCACCGGCACGTTGGGCGCGCCGATCAGCGGTACGACGGCCAGCGCCTGCACCAGTCCGACGCCGATGAAGGTCGGCAGGGCGCCGGCGTGGGTCAGCCCCCAGCCGCCGAGCACCGGCGCGATGATGCCGACGCCCGCGACGATGGCCTCGCGCCAGGCGATCTGGCCGCCGCGATCCTCGGCCTCGCCGAGCGCCGCGAAATAGGCGTGAAAGTTCAGCCAGTAGAGCAGGTAGCTCATCGCCGTCAGCGCGCAGAGCGCGATCAGCAGCGGCCCGGGTCCCTTGATCAGCGCGAGCAGCGGATACTCGATCGCCGTCAGAAGGGCGCCGGCCATCAGCAGCGGCTTGACCCCGAAGCGGATGGCGAAGGGCAGCAGGAGGGGCCGCAACGCGAACCGCCCGGCGATAATGCCGGCCTGGAACAGCAGGGTCAGCGGCACGGACACGCCGGCCTTGAGCAACCAGGCCGGCATTATCGCCGGGCGGTTCGCGTTGTGGCCCCTCCTGCTGCCCTTCGCCATCCGCTTCGG
>JBKJII010000353.1:0-2862 GCA_046598505.1 Caulobacter sp.
GCGGAACGCCTTCTTCACGGCCTCGAAGTCGCCGTAATGGTCGAGGTGCTCGGGGTCGATGTTGGTGACCACCGCGCAGGTGGATTTCAGCTTCAGAAAAGTGCCGTCGCTCTCGTCCGCCTCGACGACGATCCAGTCCCCCTCCCCGACCTTGGCGTTGGTGCCGTAGGCGTTGATGATTCCGCCGTTGACCACCGTGGGGTCCATCCCCCCGGCGTCCAGCAGGGTGGCGATCATCGAGGTGGTGGTGGTCTTGCCGTGCGTGCCGCCCACTGCAATCGAGAACTGAAGTCTCATCAGCTCGGCCAGCATCTCGGCGCGGCGCACCAGCGGCAACCGGCGCTCGCGGGCGGCGGCCATCTCGGGGTTGTCGTGCTTGACCGCCGTCGAATAGACGATGGCTGAGGCGCCTTCGACCTGGCTGCCCTCGTGCCCGATGAAAATGCGCGCGCCCAGCTTCTCCAGCCGCTCGGTGTTGGCCGATGGCTTCAGGTCCGAGCCCTGCACCGTGTAGCCGATACGGATCATGATCTCGGCGATGCCGCTCATGCCGATGCCGCCGATGCCGATGAAGTGCACGGGGCCGATTTCGAAAGGGACAGGGCGTCGACGCTGGATCATGCCAGCGGCTTAACCCAAGGCTGTCCGCTCGACCAGATCGGCGAGTTTTTCCGCCGCGTCCGGCCGCGCCACCGAGCGGGCGCCCGCGGCCATGCGCGCCAGCATGGCCGGGTCCTTGAGCATCGCGTTGAGCGCGCCGGCCAGGCTGTCGACGGTCAGCTCATCCTCCAGCGCCACCGCGGCGCCCCCGGCGTCGGCCAGCAGCTTCGCATTGAAGCGCTGGTGGTCGTCGGCGGCGATCTTCAGCGGCACCAGCAGCGACGGCTTGCCAGCCACCGCCAGCTCGCAGACCGTCGAGGCGCCGGCGCGGCCGACCACCAGATGCGCCGCCGACAGCCGTCCCGCCATGTCGCGAAAAAAGGGTGCGACCTCGGCCTTGACCAGGGCGTCGGCGTAGACGCGGCGGGCGCCGTCCATCGACTCCTTGCGGGTCTGCTGCTGCACCTCAAGTCGGCCACGGAGGTCCTCGGGCAGGCGCAGGATGGCTTGCGGCGTCATCTCCGACAGCAGGCGCGCGCCCTGGCTGCCGCCGGTGACCAGCAGCCGCAGCGGGCCGCCCGGCTCCGGCGCCTGATAGGGTTGATCGTAGAGCGCACGTATCTCGGGCCGCACCGGACTGCCGACCACATGGGCGCGGGCCTTCACCTTGGGCGAGGCCAGCTCCAGCGTCGGGAAGGCGCAGGCGACTTCCCTGACCTTCGGGGCGAGGAACCGGTTCACGCGCCCGAGCACGGCGTTCTGTTCGTGGATCACCGTCGGCCGGCCCTGGCTCAGCGCCGCCAGCAACGACGGCAGGGACGGATAGCCGCCGAAGCCGACGACGACCGCCGGATCCATGCGCTTGAAAATCGACCGCGCCTGCAGCGTGCCCCTGAGCACCGCGACGCCGGCCTTGGCCATGCCCATGGGGTCGCCGGACTTGGCGGTGGCGGCCGAGAGACTGATGCGGATGTCGGCGGGGAACTTGTCCGCGTACATCGCCCCGCGGTCGTCGGTGGCGAGCAGAATCCGCCAGCCCCGCCGGATCAGCTCCTCAGCGAGGGCCTGGGCGGGAAACATGTGACCGCCGGTGCCCCCGGCGGCGACCACTGCGACGCGTTGTGCCATCACGACCGTCTTACGCGAAGGCGCCGGCGCGGGCGAGGCCCTCGCTGGTAGCGTAGGCCCCCGGCCGGCGGCGGGTCAGGCCCAGCGCCATGCCGAGCGTCAGCCCCATCGCCAGCATCGAAGAGCCGCCATAGCTGATGAACGGCAGGGTCATGCCCTTGGTCGGGATCATGTTGAGGTTCACCGCCACATTGATCAGCGCCTGCTGGCCGACCAGCACGAACAGACCCGCCGCCGCCACCTGTTCAAACGGGTCGGACAGGCGAAGCGATTTGTAGAGGCCGCGCGTCACGAGGAAGGCGAACAGGCCGATCAGCGCGAGCGAGAAGACCAGCCCGTACTCCTCGGCCAGCACGGAGTAGGCGAAGTCGGTGTGCATGTCGGGCACGCCGCGCTTCATCACTCCCTCGCCGGGGCCGCGCCCGAACAGATGGCCCGCCCAGATGGCTTCGGAGGCCTGGCTGATCTGGTGTTTGTCGGCCTTGTCGGGGCTGAGGAAGGTCTCGACCCGTGCGTGCACGTGCGGCAGCAGGAAGTAGGTGCTGCCCAGGCCGATCACCGCAGTGACGCCAAGACCCATGATCCAGCTGATCGGCACCCCGGCCATCCAGAACGCAGCGCCGAAAGCGACGGTGATCAGCACGGTCTGGCCGACGTCCGGCTGAATCAGCAGCAGCGCGACCGCCAGGCCGTACAGGCAGAAGGCGATGAACACGCCCGGCACGCCCTCGCCCTTCTGGCCCTCGGCGAACATCCAGGCGACCAGCACGATCAGGGCCGGCTTCATGAATTCGGAGGGCTGCAGGGTGAAGCCGGCGAAGTGGATCCAGCGCGTCGCGCCCTTGGCCTCGTGGCCGATGAACGGCAGCGCCGCCATGATGATGATCATCGCCACGAAGACGAAGAAGGCCGTCCGCCGAATGGTCTTGGCCGACAGCATCGAGACCCCGATCACCAGCGCGACCGCCATGGCGCCGAACAGCGTCTGGCGGACCGCGAAGTGGAAAGCGTCGTCATAGTGCAGGCGGGCCGCGGCCGCGGGGCTGGTGCCGAACGACAGCAGGACGATGGCGTCGTCTCCGCTCGCTTCGGCGTCTGCAAAGGCTGCGGCTGTGGCGGCCTCGATCGTGCCGG
>JBKJII010000061.1:0-1281 GCA_046598505.1 Caulobacter sp.
CGCGTCAGGCGGCCGCCGGAACCGCCGGCCATGCAGCGCATGTCGCCATGGCCCAGCAGCCGCTCGGCGCCCCGTTCGCCCAGGATGGTGCGGCTGTCGATGCGCGAGGTGACCTGGAAGCTGATCCGGGTCGGGAAGTTGGCCTTGATGGTGCCGGTGATCACGTCGACCGACGGCCGCTGGGTGGCCATGATCAGGTGGATACCGGCGGCGCGGGCCATCTGGGCAAGCCGCTGGACGGCGCCCTCGATATCCTTGCCGGCGACCATCATCAGGTCGGCGACCTCGTCGATGACCACCACCAGGTAGGGCATGTGCTCGGGACGGATCTTCTCGCTCTCGAAGATCGGCCGGCCGGCGTCGTCAAAGCCCGTCTGGACGGTGCGTTCAAAGTGCTCGCCCTTGTCGATCGCCTCCTTGGCCCGCTCGTTGTAGGCCGCGATGCCGCGCACGCCGATCTTGGCCATGCGGCGATAGCGGTCCTCCATCTCGCGCACCGTCCACTTTAGCGCGACGATGGCTTTCTTGGAGTCGGTCACCACCGGCGCCAGCAGGTGCGGGATGCCGTCGTAGACGCTGAGCTCGAGCATCTTGGGGTCGATCATGATGAACCGGCACTGCTCGGGCGGCAGCCGGTAGAGGATCGAAAGGATCATGGCGTTCAGACCGACCGACTTGCCCGAACCGGTGGTCCCCGCGATCAGCAGGTGGGGCATTTTCGCCAGGTCGGCGATGTAGGGCTCGCCGCCGATGGTCTCGCCAAGCGCCATGGGCAGGGTCTGGGACTGCTTCTCGTAGTCGGCGCTGGCCAGCAGGTCGCGTAAGTAGACCGTCTCGCGCTTGGTGTTGGGCAGTTCGAGCGCGATGGCGTTGCGGCCCTGGACCACCGACACGCGACAGGCGGCCACGCCCATCGAGCGGGAGATGTCGTCGGCCAGGGCGACCACGCGGGCGTGCTTCACACCGGGCGCGGGGACCAGTTCGTACAACGTCACCACCGGGCCGGGACGGATCTGGTCGATGGCGCCCCGCACGCCGAACTCGGCCAGCACGCTTTCCAGCAGCCGGGCGTTCTGGCGCAGGCCCTCTTCGTCGAAGTTGCCGGCGCGCGGCTTGGGCTTGGCCAGCATCGCCAGTTCGGGCAGGGCGAAACCGCCCGGCTGGACGAAGTCGAAGGTCTTCTGTTGTTCGCGGACTTCCCGGCTGCTGCTCTTGGGTGCGGTCTTGGGCGGCTTGATCGCCGGCTCGCCTTCGGCCGACCGCACGGCGGGCGCCTGGATC
>JBKJII010000098.1:0-4651 GCA_046598505.1 Caulobacter sp.
CCTGGACGCGGCCTTCTCGCCGGCCATGCTCTTCGTCAACAACCTCGACAAGCCGGGCTTTATCGGCGCGCTGGGCATGCTGCTGGGCGAAGCGGGCGTCAACATCGCCACCTTCAACCTCGGCCGGGTCAGCGCCGACGAGGACGCCATCGCCCTGGTCGGCGTCGACCAGGCCCCGGACGCCGCCCTGCTGGCGAAAATCCAGGCCCTGCCGCATGTGAAGGAAGCCCGTGCGCTGGTGTTCTAGAGCATTTTCCGATCCAACTGGATCGGCGAAATGCTCTAGTCTTTTGTTTTGTCGCATTTTCTGGCGGCGAACCGGTATCCACTTCGCCGGAAAATGCTCTAGCTACGGCCACGCCGCCGGGGTCACCGCTGCGACAGCATCAGCGCGTTGCCGTCGAGGTCCTTGAAGAAGGCGATCTTGCCGCCGTCCGGGGAGGTCCAGACCCCCTCGGCGTCCTGGCCCATGCCCTCGAAGATGTCGAAGTCAATCCCGGCCTGGCGCATCGTCGCGGCGGTCGCGGCCAGGTCGGGGACATCGAAACCCAGCACCGGGTGTGCATGCGGCGCGAGGTCGGGAATGACGGTGAGGCGCAGCAGCGCGCCCGGCAGCTGCAGGTAGTCGCCATAGGGGTCGGAGGCGACCACCGCCAGCCCCAGGGTGTCACGGTAGAAGCCCAGCGCCCGCTCCCGGTCGCTGACATAGACGAAGGCCAGACCCTGGCTGGACGCGCCAAACTTGATCGCACCGGTCGACATCGCAAATCCCTCTCGTTTCCGCCCTCAGCATAGCTCCCGGCGCCAAAGCGCCTATCGCCCGAAAGCGTGATTTGCCGAAGTAATCGACCGCAGGTGCCCCCCTGCCGCGGAAGGGGGCCACCTGAAGGGCAGTGGATTGGCGGGCCTAGGCGTGCGAGATCGCCGCCGCGATATGCTCCGGCGTCTGCCCGGTCAGGTCCTTGGGGATCTCGCCGATCAGCCTGGCCTGCAGCGCCTTGTGCCAATGCTTGCGCAGCTCGCCGAGCGTCCTGGGCGCGGCGATCACCACCAGCTCACCGAGCTTGCCCGACAGGGCCTGGGCATTGAGCATCGCCGCCACGCCGGCCGCGAAGCCGTCCTCGCCGTGGGCGTCATGGTCGGGATTGGCCGAACTGGCGTGATGGCCGGGCGAGCCGGCGCCGGGGGTGACCGCCGGCGTCGGCATCGCCGTCAGCGTCACCGCCTCATGGCCGGTGTTGTGAAACATCACCAGCTTCTCGCCGTCGACAACGGCCACCGTGGCGCCTGTGGGAAGGTTCATCGCGCGTCCTCTTGAACTGTCTGGAGCCTGCTAACGGCTGGCAGAGCGCGCGGTTGCGGGGGTGGGCGCGGTGACGTGGGCAGGACACCATCGAGGAACGCTCGAAGTCGCAGCGCATTCCTGTCTGTGCCGAGCCGCAATCGACAGGGTCCTGGACCGGCACATCGAGAAACGCCTGCCGGTCTCCGGTGATAGGCGCCTATGGCCGTTCTTGCGCTCGCGAATTCCTGCTGTGCGGCGCCGCCGAATATGTCTTCAACTATTTCCGCTGCCCGGTCCCGTTGTGGCACGGAGCGGGCCACTTTCAAGTGTCGCCAGAACGATGCCGGACCCGACCCATGAATGTCCTGACACCAGACGGCCTCAGCCAGGCTGAAGCCGAGCAGCGCCTCGCCTCCATCGGCCCCAACGAGCTGCCCGCGTCGGGCGGACGCGGGATCAGGCGCATCGCCTTCGAGACCATGCGCGAGCCGATGTTCCTGTTGCTCATCGGCGCCGCCGCACTCTACCTGGTGCTGGGCGACCTCGGAGAGGGCCTGTTCCTGATGGCCGGCGCCCTGGCCACGATCGGCCTCGTCGTCCTGCAGGAAGCGCGAAGCGAAAAGGCCCTCGCCGCCTTGCGGGATCTGTCGCAACCCCACGCGCGGGTGATCCGCGACGGCGTTGAGCGATCGGTCCCTGCTCGCGCGCTGGTTCCGGGCGACATTGTCCTGGTCGGGGAGGGAGAGCGCCTTCCGGCCGACGGCGTTCTGGTTGCCGGTGATGTCCTGAGCGTCGACGAATCCACACTGACGGGCGAGTCGGCGCCGGTCGCCAAGCGGCCGATTCTTCCCCATGAGGCGCCGGCTCCCGATGCTGCTCCGGGAGCCGAGTCCGGGCCGCACCTGTTCTCTGGAACCCTCATCGTGCGTGGTCAGGCCGTCGCCCTGATTAGTCTCACCGGTTCGCGCACCGCGCTCGGCAAGATCGGCGTCTCCCTGGCAGCCATCACCCAGGAACCGACGCCGCTTCAGAAGACGGCGGGACGACTTGTCGCCTGGCTCGGCGCGTTCGCGCTGGCGTTCTGCGCCATTGTCGCGATTTCCTACGGCCTGCTCCGCGGCGACTGGGTGGCTGGCGCCCTGGCCGGCATCACGGTCGCCATCGCGCTGATCCCCGAAGAATTTCCCATGGTTCTGGCGGTGTTTCTGGCGCTTGGCGCGTGGCGGCTGGCGACACAGCAGGTCCTGGTCCGGCGCAGCGCCGTGATCGAGGCCCTGGGCGGCGCCACCGTGCTGTGCGTCGACAAGACGGGGACCCTTACCGAGAACCGGATGCAGGTCGCCCGGCTCTGGACCGAAGACGGCGACGAAGCCGTCGTTGCGGGTGAGGCGTTGCCAGCCTCCGCCGGCGCTCTCCTCCAGACGGCCGGTCTTGCATCGGCTGTGCGGCCGGTCGATCCGATGGACAAGGCCGTGCGCAGCCTGCTGGCGGTCGCTGGCCCCGGCGCGACCCTGGCCGTCGAGGAGCCGGAACGGACCTGGCCACTACGTCCCGATCTGATGGCGGTCATCCAGTGCTGGCCGCAGACCGACGGCAGCCGGCTGGCGGGGGCGAAGGGTGCGCCAGAGGCCATCTTCCGCCTGTGCAAGCTTCCGGTGGCCGATGTGGAACGGCTGACCGCCGTGGTCGGCGGCTATGCAGAGCAGGGTCTTCGGGTGCTGGGCGTGGCTTCGAGCCGGGTCAGCGGCCCGTTTCCGAATGACCCGGAAGCGGCAGCCTTCGGGTTCGCCGGTCTGATCGGATTCGTGGACCCGATCCGCAAGGACGTGCCCGCCGCGTTGAAGGAGGCTCAGTCCGCCGGCATTTCGGTCGTCATGATCACCGGCGACCACCCGGCCACGGCGCTGGCGATCGCGCGGACGGCGGGGATCGACACGTCGGGTGGCGTCATTCTGGGCTCTGAACTGGCCAGCCTGTCGCCTGAGGATCTGGCGATCCGTTTGCAGAGCGTGCGCGTGTTCGCCCGGATCATCCCCGAGCAGAAGCTGTTGATCGTCCAGGGGTTCAAGACGGCCGGCGACGTGGTCGCCATGACGGGTGATGGCGTCAATGACGCGCCGGCCCTCGAGACAGCACACATCGGCATCGCTATGGGCCAGAAGGGCACCGACGTAGCGCGCGAGGCGGCCGATCTTGTGCTCATGGACGACAGTTTCGCCTCGATCGTGGGCGGCGTGCGCCTGGGCCGACGCATCTTTGTCAATCTGCGCAAGGCGCTGATTTATGTCACTGCGATCCATGTGCCCATCGCCGGCCTGGCGCTGATCCCCGTTGTTCTGGGTCTGCCACAGCTGCTCTTCCCGATGCATGTGGTCTTCCTGGAGCTCGTCATCGACCCGATCTGCGCGATGGTTTTCGAGGCTGAACCGGGCAGCGCGCGCGCCATGAAACGACCGCCACGACGGCGGGACGAGGCCTTGTTCGGGCCGAAGCAGCTCGGGCTGGCGCTCCTGCAGGGCCTCGGCGTTCTGGTGGGCGTGTTCTCCATCTATGTCTGGTCGCTGGGCCACTACCCGGAAGCGGCGGCCCGCGGCGCGGCGTTCCTGGCGCTCGTCGTCGGCAATCTGGTTCTGGCCCTGGCCGATGCGTCCTCGTCGGGCGAGAGGCTGTTTGCGCCCCACCGCAAGGTCTACTGGATCATCTCTGCGGTTGCCGGCGCCGTGCTCACTCTGGTGATGACCGTTCCACCGCTGGCAAATCTCTTCAAGGTGACCCCGCCGGACCTGCCGTTGCTGGCACTGGTGCTTGCAGTCGCCGGCTTGAGCGGAGGCTGGTTCGGTGTCGCCCGTAGCCTGCATGGCCGGGGGAGGGTCGCCGAATTGGGCGCGGCGTAGTTATCGCCGGCCGCCGCCTACGCCTTCGCGCGCTTCCGCACGAACATCGCCGCATCAGCCTCGGCCAGGGCGGTCTCCGGATCGGCGCCGGGCTCGACCGGGCGGATGCCGTAGCTGACGCGGATCGGGGCGGACCAGTCGCCGAGGTCGACGGGTTTGTCCTCGATGACCTTGCGCAGGGTCTCGGCCTTGGCGGCGGCGGTCTCCTGGTCGGCCTGGACGAGGATGACGGCGAACTCATCGCCGCCGAGGCGGCCGACGACGTCGGTTTCGCGGGTGTTGGCCAGCAGGCGGCCCGCGACCTCACGCAGGGCGGCGTCGCCGGCGGCGTGGCCGAAGCGGTCGTTGACCGCCTTGAAGCCGTCGAGGTCGAAATAGACCAGGCTGGCCGGCGAGCCGTAGCGGGCCGAGAAGGCGCCGATCCGGTGCAGCTCGCGCACGAAGGCCCGACGGTTGAGCAGGGGGGTGAGCA
>JBKJII010000107.1:0-17700 GCA_046598505.1 Caulobacter sp.
GGAGACGCCGGACGCCTTGAGCTCGCTGAGCGCGCCGGTCAGCGGCTCGCCCAGATGGCGCGAGCCGAGGCGCCAGATCTCGGCGCGGACTTCCTGGTCGGCCACACGCGGCTGCAGGAACCTGGAGAACAGATTCATTTTCCGGCGCCGGGCGCATACGACTTGAAGAGCGGGGCCGCCGCCGGCTTGGCCTTGGCCTGCTTCGGCTTGCGGGCTTCCTTGTTCGACTTTTTCTGACCCTTGGCCATCGTCCCGAGACTCCGAATTGCAGCACCGGCGCATTTCCGCAGGTTCGTGATCTTTAACATGCGCCGCGCTCTACAGTCGGAGATTCCAGCAGACCCGGCGCAACTATTTTGTGATCCGCGCCATTATTTCAGCGCAGTCGGCTGTCATCTTTGATTCGGTCGGCAAACTACAATCTGAGCCCCACGCTCCCGGAACTCTCATGTTCATCGCCTCAGTGCTCTGTGTCGTGGCCGTTGCGGCCATGCCGCTGTTCTTCGCCCTCGCCGGCCTGCGGCGCCGGTCGTGAGCGGCGAGGACGCGCTGATCCGCGAGAACACCTATCTGAAGGCCCGGATCGCCCAGCTGCAGTCCGACGTCGCCGACCTCTCCGCCGAGGTCGATCGCCTGCGTCAGGAACGCGAACGGCTGCACGGCCGGCGCGAAGCGCGCGCGCCCAACCCGCTGGGCAGCGGCCAGTGACCTAGCGGTCGAACACCCCCACCAGCTCGACATGCGGCGACCAGAGGAACTGGTCCACCGGGAGCACGCGCTCAAGCGTAAAGCCAGCGTTGATCAGGATCCGCGCGTCACGGGCGAAGGTCACCGGATTGCAGGACACGCCGACGACCCGACCGACCTTGCTGCGGCCGATTTCGTGCGCCTGCTCCAGCGCGCCGGCGCGGGGCGGATCGAAGACCACCGCGTCGATTTTGGCCAGGTCCTGGGCCAGCATCGGCCGCCGGGCCAGGTCGCGGGCCTCGGCGGTGATCGGCTTGAGGCCTGCGGCGCTGGCGGTGGCCGCGCGCATGGCGGCGATGGCAGGGACCGCCGAGTCCGCCGCCAGCACCGGCGCGACCATCGCCAGCCGAAAGGTGAAGGTGCCGACGCCGCAATAGAGGTCGGCCACACGGCTCGCGCCACTGACGGCTTCCACCGCGAACGCGGCCATCGCCGCCTCGGCCTGCGGGACCGCCTGCAGGAAGCTACCCGCCGGCAAGGCTACGGTCGCGGGACCCAGCCGAACCATCGGCTGACGCGCCTGATAGACCATCTCGCCGGCCAGGGTGACGCGGGCCATGTCGCCAGCCGAGGCCGCTTCCGCCGCGCGCATCCGGGCGTCTGCGGACAGGCCGCCGCTCTTGCGCTCAACGCCGGTCACATCGACGTCCAGTCCCGTGGCCGTCAGGGTGACGTGCAGGGTCGGGGCGGACTTGGGGTGTTCAAGGAACGGCCGGGCCAGCTGACGCAGCGCCGGCAGCGCCGCGACCAGCCGCGGATCGGCGATCGTGCAGGTCTCGATGTCGACCAGCGACCAGCTGCGCCGTTCCTTGAAGCCCAGTTTCGCGCCGCCCTTGCCGCCGCGGGCGTGCAAGGCCATGCGCCGGCGCGAGCCCGGCGGCGAGGCAAAGGTCGCCAGGATGTCGGTCTCGATGTGCTCGTGGCTCAGGGCGGTGCGAACCAGATCGCCCTTCCACGCCAGATAGGGCTCGCTCGCCCAGTGCTGCAGCGAGCAACCGCCGCAGACGCCGAAGTGCGGACAAGGCGGGGTCACCCGCTCAGGGCTGGCCGTCACCAGCTCAACCATCTCGACCCGCTGGCCGTCGCGACGACCGCGCACGGTTTCGCCGCCAAGGGTCAGCGGCACGAACAGCGGCCCGGGCGCCAGGCCGTCGCCCTGTGCGCCCACGCCTGTGACGGATATGTCGATCAGATCGGTCAACCAAATCTCCAACGGGAACCTAGACGCCCCCGATACCATTGTTGCGATGCGACAGGGCGGCCAATCGGTCCGCCCATGAACGAAGATGAACAGGACGCTCAACGGCTGTTCACGTTGGGCCTGACATCTTCTCAACATCAACGGCGGGGAAACTCGCCTCACAATCGAAGGGAGCGTGTCATGCGCACCATTCTGTCCCTCACCGCCGCGATCGCGATCGTTGCTCCGGCCTTTGTGGCCCCCACTTTCGCCGACGCCCAATCTGCGCGCGCTTATGGCCGCGGCGACGTCTGCAGCTACCAGCGCCAGCGCGCCGGCAACAAGGGTACCGTAACCGGCGCCCTGATCGGCGGCACTCTCGGCGCCGCTGCGGCCAGCAAGGGCGTGCGGACTGAAGGCGCGGTTCTCGGCGGCGTCGTCGGCGCGGTCGCTGGCAACCAGATCGCCAAACGGAACTTCAAATGCGCCAACTATCCCCGTCGCGTCAGCGCCCGCGGCGGCAATTGCAAGTGGGTGCAGGAATACTACGGCGGCCGTTGGCACGGTTTTGAAGTGTGCCGCAGCCGGGACGGCACCTGGCGGCCGAGCGGCCGGGGTTAGCCCCGGTCGGTCACCGCGCTCGAATTTCCGAAGACCAAGGGAGAGCTATCCATGACGACCCGTTCCACATTGACCCGCTCCGTCGCCGGTCTTGCGGCCATGACCATGGTCGCCGGTCTGGCGATGGTTCCGACCTTCGCGTCGGCGCAGTCCTATCCGCCGAGTTCCAGCGGCTATGATGGCGGCTATCGCTATGACGCCTGCCAGCGTGCGCGGACCAATCGTGGAACGGGCAGCGCCCTCGTCGGAGCCGGCATCGGCGCGCTCGCGGGTGGCAACGTCGCTGCTCGCGGCAACCGCACCGAAGGCGCCGTCCTTGGCGGCATCCTCGGCGCGGTGATCGGCGCCAATGTCGGCAGGTCAGCGGCCGCCTGCGAACCGGGCCAGCCCGGCTCCTACCAGCAGGGCTACGCGCCGCCGCCGCCGCAGCAAGGCTACTATGGCTACCAAGGCGGCGACCAAGGCTATCAGCAGGGTTCCTACGACCCCCGCTACGGCGATGACGGTTACCGGGATGGCTACCAGGACGGCTACGCCACCACCGTCTCCGACGCGCCGACGGCGGAAAACTGCACCCTGGCCGAAAGCCCGATCTATCTGCCGGACGGTCGCGTCCAGAAGCGCTTCGTGCGCGTCTGCCGCGACTCCCAGGGCCGCTATCAGGTCGTCGACTAGTCCCCGTCGAAACCACCTGTGAGCAAGGGCCGTCCGCCGAAAGCGGGCGGCCTTTTCTTTGGATCAGCGCTTCCGCGCCCAGAGCAGATACTCCGCGTTGCCGTCGCCGCCGGTGATCGGGCTGTCGGTGGTTTCGCGGACGGACCAGCCCTCGCCCTCCAGCCAGGCGGTCACGGCGTCCAGCGTCTCGCGCCGCACGGCCTCATCCTTGACGATGCCGCCCTTGCCGACCCGGTCGCGGCCGGCCTCGAACTGCGGTTTGACCAGGGCCACGAGGTCAGCCTCCTGCCCGGCCAGGTCCAACGCCGCCGGCAGGGCCTTGGCGAGGCTGATGAAGCTGACATCGGTGACGATCAGGTCCGGCGCCTGCGGAATCAGCGCGGCGTCAAGCGCGCGAGCGTCCGTTCCGGACAGCTCAACCACGCGCGGATCGCCGGCCACGGTCGCATGCAGCTGCCCCCGCCCGACATCCACGGCATAGACCCGCGCGGCGCCCCGACTGAGGCAGACCTGGCTGAACCCGCCCGTCGAGGCGCCGACATCCAGCACCACGCGCCCCCCAACCGGAACCGGCCAGAGCGTCAGGGCGTGATCAAGCTTGAGCCCGCCCCGCCCAACCCATGGGTGAGCCGGCTCTGCGACGATGATCGCCGTGTCCTCGACGGCCTCGGACGGCTTGCTGGCCATCCGGCCATCCACCATCACCCGCCCCGCCGCGATCGCCGCCTGGGCTCGCGCACGGCTGTCGAACAGGCCGCGTTCGACGAGGAGCAGGTCGATGCGCTTCCTCAAGCGGTCACGACCGCACCCTTGGCACGGCATCGAGCCAGCGGGCGTAGGCGGTCTCGCGCATACGGCTGTCTTTGGTCGGCGTCAGCAGTTCGGCGTCCGGGCGGGCCGAGGCGGCGTCCTCGACGGAGTCGAACAGGCCCGCGCCCAGTCCCGCGAAGAGCGCCGCGCCCAGCGCCGTGGTCTCCTGATAGCTGGCCCGGCAGACCGGAAAGCCCGTCAGGTCGGCCAGCCGCTGCGAGAACCACGGGCTTTGTGACATCCCGCCGTCAATGCGCAGCTCGGCCTTTTCGCCGAAGGCATGAGGCGCGTCGGCGCGCATGGCCTCGATCAGGTCGCGGGTCTGCAGGGCGCAGGCATCAAACGTCGCGGCGGTGATCTCGGCCAGGCCGGAGTCCCGCGTCAGGCCAAAGATACCGCCCCGCGCGCCGGCATCCCACCAGGGCGCGCCAAGACCGGTGAAGGCCGGAACCACGACCACCGCGCTGTCCGGCTTGGCTGTCTTCGCCAGAGCCTCCGCCGCGCGCGGCCCGCCCGCCAGCCCCAGCCCTTCGTTCAGCCACTGGATCGCCGCCCCGGCGACGAAGATCGAGCCTTCCAGCGCGTAGGTCGTCTTGCCGTTCACCCGTGCGGCGACGGTGGTCAGGAGGCGCGAACGGCTGAGGGCTTTCTTTTCACCGGTGTTCAACAGCATGAAGCAGCCGGTGCCGTAGGTGGCCTTCATCTCGCCGGGCCGCACGCAGCCCTGCCCCATCAGCGCCGCCTGCTGGTCGCCGGCGACACCGCGGATCGGCACAGGCCGGCCAAGGATTGCCGCGTCCGTCTCGCCGTAGTCGCCGGCGCAGTCGAGCACCTGCGGTAGCAGCGCGGCCGGGACGTCGAACAGCTGCAGCATCTCGTCCGACCAGCGCTGGGCGCCGATGTCGAACAGCAGGGTGCGCGAGGCGTTGGTCGCGTCCGTGGCGTGGACACTGCCGCCGGTGAGTTTCCAGATCACCCAGCAGTCCATGGTGCCGCAGAGCAGCTCGCCATTCTCGGCCCGGGCCCGTGCGCCGTCGACGTTGTCGAGCAGCCAGGCGATCTTGGTGCCGGAAAAATAGGGGTCGAGCAGCAGGCCGGTGACCTCGGTGACCCGCTCCTCGGCGCCCGCCTTGACCAACCGATCACAGGTGAGCGCGGTGCGGCGGTCCTGCCAGACGATGGCCGGATGGATCGGCCGGCCCGTGGCCCTGTCCCAGATGACCACCGTCTCGCGCTGGTTGGTCACGCCGATGGCGGCGATGTCAGCGGACTGGCGACCGCATTTTTCAACGGCTTCCCGGAGAACGGCGACGCTGGCGTTCCAGATTTCCTCGGCGTCGTGCTCGACCCAGCCGTCGTGCGGATAGCTCTGGCGCAGGGGCCGGCTGCCTTCGCCCAGGGCATGGCCGTGGACGTCGAAAGCGATCGCCCGCGTGCTGGTCGTTCCCTGGTCAAGCGCCAGAATCACCGGATCCGCCATACGATTCGACTCCCCTGCCGATCTTCCAGTCGTTTAAGCATGTTTTCACGGGGTGAGCGCAGGGTCATGCTTCAGCCCGAACTCGGGACGGGGCCGTCACGTGACCATCGCTGTTGAAGCCGCCGATCTGCTGCTGCTCGCCCGGAGCAGGCATCCGGTCGACCGTGAGCGGCTGCTGAACGCCATTGTCGTCCTGTGCGACAGCGCGGCGCTCGACGATGTCGCCCAGCCGGCCGTGCGCGAACTGGTCGGATCGGTGTTCATGGCCCTGGTCGGCGAGGCCGAGCGGGACATCCGCCGCCGCCTGGCCGAGAAGATCGCCCCGGCGGCCTGGGTCCCGCCGGCCCTGGTCAATGTACTGGTGCTGGACGAGATCGAGATCGCCGGCCCGATTATCGCCGCCAGTCCCGTGCTGCAGGATCACGACCTGATCCGTCTGCTCGTCGAATCGACCCTGGACCACCAGATCGCCATCGCCCGGCGCGGCAGGCTGAGCACACCTGTGGTCGAGGCCATTCTGCAGCAGCAGGAACCGGCCGTGCTGACCGCACTGGCCGGAAACGACACTGCCGAGATCACCAGTTCGGCGATGGACAGGCTGGTCGACCAGTCGCAGGCGATCGCCGCCATGCGCTCGCCGCTGGCCCGACACCCGCGCCTTTCATCGGATAATGCGCAACGGCTCTATCTTTGGGTCGGCCAGTCGCTGCGCGCGGCGCTGGTCGAGCGCTTCCGGCTCAATCCGGCTGATCTGGACGCCGCGCTGGCGCTGACCATTCGCGAGGCGCACGCGGCGCTCGACGGCCTGCCCCCCGCCCAGGCGAAGTCCGACGCCGAACGCGAGGCGCTTGAGGCCAGGCTGGTGGACAAGCTGAACGACGCGGGTCAGTTGCGGCCGAGCTTTCTGCTGCGCGCGCTGCGCGAGGGACGGCTGACGCTGTTCATCACGGCCATCTCGCGACTGGGCAATTTCGAGGACGACCATATCCGCCGCGCCATCGACAGCGACCGGCCTGAGCTGCTCGCGCTCGCCTGCGCGGCCATCGGGGTCGACCGGGGCGCCTTCCCGACGATCTTGCAGGCGGTCCGCGACCTGAACGAGGGCCGGCCGGGCGGCGGCGCCGAGGCCGGACGCCGCGCGACCGGGGCCTTCGGCCCGTTCGACGCCGATATCGCGGGCGTCGCGTTCCGCAAGGCCGTCTCGACCGTTTGACAAGCCGGGCCTCCTGAGGCCTTGCTCGCCCGGCGATGTTCAACTCCCGACCCCACACCACCCGCGTCACCTTCCTGGCCAGCGACCGGCCCGAAGCGATTGACGCGCGGGAACGCCTGATCGCCCGCTACGGCGACGCCGGCGAGAGCGCCCAGGTGATCGTGGCGCTGGGCGGAGACGGCTTCATGCTGGAGACCCTGCACGGAGCGCTGGCCGATGGCACACCGATCTACGGCATGAACCGCGGGTCGGTCGGCTTCCTGATGAACGAATACAGCGAGGACGGCTTGCTGGAGCGGATCAGCGCCGCTGAGCGGGCCGTTATCCATCCGCTGGCCATGGTCGCCATCGATTCCAAACGCAAGCACCACCGCGCGCTGGCGATCAACGAAGTCTCGCTGCTGCGCCAGACCCGCCAGACCGCCAAGCTGCGCATCTCGATCGACGGCAAGGTGCGCATGGGCGAACTGGTCTGTGACGGCGCTCTGGTGTCGACCCCGGCCGGCTCGACGGCCTACAATCTGTCGGCCCACGGCCCGATCATTCCCATCGACGCCCGCGTCATGGCGCTGACGCCGATCAGCGTGTTCCGGCCCCGGCGCTGGCGCGGCGCCCTGCTGGCGCACACGGCGCGGGTGACGTTCGAGGTGCTGGAAGCCGACAAACGCCCCGTCAGCGCGGTGGCGGACAACGTCGAGATCCGCGACGTGGTGGAAGTCCACGTCTCCGAAGATCGGGCCGTCAGCCTGTCGATGTTGTTCGACGCCGGACGCAGTCTGGAAGAGCGGGTTCTGGCCGAACAGTTCTCCGCATAGTGCGACCGCCTGTCGCGCAGACCTGAAATTCGGGTTCCACCCGTTGTTAACCCCGATGCCCTAGCGTCGCGTCTGTAGAACGCCAAGGGAGGCGACGCGTGAGCGACAATCCGACCGTCCAGTACATCCAGGCCCCGAACACACTGCGCCTCAAGGTAGGCGGGCGGCTCGGCGGCATCGATCCCGCAGCAATCGCCAAGGCCGAAGCCGCGCTGAAGAGCCTGTCCGGCAACTTCGCGGAATGGCTCAACGACGAGCTGGTCAAGCTCGAAGCGGCCCGCCAACGCATCCGCACCGACGGCCTGACGGTGGAAACCGCCGAGGGTCTCTACCTTCGCGCCCACGACCTCAAGGGCCTGGGCGCCACCTACGAGTTTCCGCTGGTGACCCGCATCGCCGGCTCGCTGTGCAAGCTGATCGACGATCCGGCGGCGCGACTCGAAGCACCGATGTTCCTCGTCGACGCCCACATCGACGGCATCAAGGCATCGGTCCGCGGCAACATCCGCACCGAGGATCACCCCGTCGGCCGCAAGCTGGTCGAAGAGCTGGAAGGCCGCGTCGCCATGATCGCGGCCTAACGGAACACCGACTTCGGGATATGAGTGACGCGACAGGCGAGGTCCGCCTCGCCTGACAGCGCGATCCAGTGCTCGCCGCCGTCGGCCAGACCGGTCGTGAAGACGACCCCCTCCAGATACAGTTGCTCGCGAAGGGGTTCGGTCAGCGCCGGGTTGGGCTCAAGCACGGCGACCTCGTCCTCGAGCCGCAGGGTCTGCGTGGGATCCTGTGAGTCGAGCAGGGCCCAGAAGGTTCTGTAGGTTCCGACCGCGCCCCCCTGTTCGACGCCGTGATAGAGCACCAGCCACCCCTGCGGCGTCAGCACCGGCGGGGCGCCGCCGCCGACCTTCTCGCTGGCAAGCGTGTCCCGGCGCGAACGAATGCCACCGGTCTCGACCGGCTTCCAGTGTAGCGCATCCGGCGAGCGGGCCAGATTGATCGACGGGCCGGCGCGATATGGCCTGTCCGGCGGGAACGCGAAATAGAGGCTGCCCAGCGGTCGGGTCAGGGCCCAGAAGGCGCCGTCCACCAACCCCTCGAACAGCAGCATATCCTTGTTCTGGTGATCGAGAATGATCCCCTGCAGGTCCCAGTCCAGGCCGTTGGCCGAGGTGTAAAGGGCCGTCGAATGTCGTTCGGCGCTGACGCAACAGGCGGTCATGTACCAGGTCCGGCCGATGCGGCTGATGCGGGCGTCCTCGATGCCGTAGTCCTGCCAAGGGGCCCGCGGACCGATGGCGCGGTCGTAGTGAACGACGAGGATCGAGAGGCCGTCAGGACTCAACTCGACCGGCAACAGCCAGGACAGCGACGTCAGCCCCATTGGCCGGTTGGTCTCATGGGTCAGGACGAAGGACCGCGGGTCGCTGACATCGACCCCCGCCAGCGGCCAGCCGACGAGGTTATAACCCGCTTCCGCCGACCAGCGGATCGCCCGGACCACATGGCCGGTCATCGGCTGGACCAGCGCCTCGGCGACCCGGACCATCATCAGCAGGTTGCCGTTCGGCAGGACCGTCAGCCCCGGATTGAAGGCCCCCAGCACGAAGGTGCTGCCGAGCGGCAGGCCCTGGCGCAACGGTGAGCGTGCGAGGTCAACGTCGTCAGGCGTGAAGATCAGGTGGTCGACAGCGTAGGCGACGGGCATGCACGGGCTCCGGGCGTGCGCCCTGAACGGGCGCCGCCCTGAAGCTGTTCCACGCCAAACCTCCCTCCCCTCGCGGAGAGCGAAAGCGCTAGGCCCGTATGTTGCTCATCGGCTCGATGATCGGGCCGTAGCCGGCGTCTTCGGGGATCACCAGCACCGCGCCGCCTTCACGCCGCTCGACCACCGGCAAGACGGGGACGAGCGGGCGGGCGTTGGCGCGATCGATCGCGTCCTGGGCGCTTGAAGCTTCGGCCAGCAGCTTCAGGTTCATGCGAGTCGGGAAGATGATCGTCCGCTCGCCCGCCAGTTCCAGGCGCAAGGCTTCAGAGGGCGCAACCCATTCGGCGTCGACGGTTTCGTAGCCATCGCAAACCGCAAGCTGCTCGCCGGTCGCGCGCACCAGATAGAACCAGGTGTCGAACCGCTTGGGCATCATGTCCGGCGTGATCCAGCGGGCGAACGTGGTCAGGGCCGTGAGGTCCAGCTTGATGTCGAGTTCTCGGACCAGGTCGAGGAACGGCCGCTCGTCCCTTGAGACCGACTCCCGCGCCGCGCCGGCCCGTTCGTCGCCACGAAAGGGCGCGCCGGCGGCGTCGTTGGCGATGATGATCGCGGCTTCCTCGTAGGCTTCGCGGATCGCGGCGATACGCAGCGGGCGCTTCTCGCCGGGCGTCGCGTCCCAGCCCGTGACGTAGTCCGCCCAGGCCTCGTCATGATCGCCGGCGTGGGTCTTGCCGCCTGGAAAGACCAGGGCGCCGGAGGCGAAATCGATCTGGTGATGCCGCTTGACCATCAGGACCTCAAAGGTCGGGTCGTCACGGACGAGCAGGATGGTGGCGGCGGGGCGAATAGCTACAGCGTCGGTCATAGGACCAAGGATCGCGCCTCAAGCCCCCGTTCGGCAAGCCTCACGCAACGTCAACGGTCCGGCGGCTCTCGCGGGCGATGCGGTCCATCTTGTCGATCAGGTAGTCGACATCGTCGCGCGCCGCGCCCTGTGGCTGGGTCAGAAACCGTTGCAGCATGCGCTCCTGGAAACGCTCCCGATCCCTCAGGCCGCCGTCGAATTCCATGGAATGGAAGGTGTCGACCCCGGCCCGGAAGGCCGCGAACAGACGGCCCGGCAGGCCGGCCCGGTCGTAGATGGCGCGCAGGCCCAACGGACCCGCGTCGTGGATCATCAGCCAGGTGCGGTGATGCGGCACGCCCGCCAGCTCGGCGATGGCGCACTCGAAGAAGGTCATGTGTCCGTGGGCGAGCGACCGCAGCAGCAGAGAGGCGGTCAGGCGCTGGACCTTGTTCATATGGGCGGCGAAGGCCTTGGGATCGGCGGCGCGGCCCGCCTGATCGACCAGATCGATCGTGGCGCGTTCGGTGGCGCCCATGGCGATGGTCAGCGCCGTTTCCGGCGAAATCGCGTGGTTGTTCAACAGGTGGTCGCGAACCTGGTCGCCGACCATGCTGATCAGCCGCTCCGTAACCGCCAGCGGCAGAGCGTTGCGGTAAGCGACGGCGGCGAGGATCTGCTCGCTCTTCTCGAACCGGTCGAGGGCCTTCTGCAGGGCGCGTTCCGAGAAGGCGGCGTTATCGTTGGAGCAGGCCGTCTCGACAGCGGCTTCGCCGCCGAACTCGACGATCGCGCCGGTGACTTTTTCCGACAGCTGCGGGCGTTTGGCGATGGCGACCTGACGGACAGGTCCGCCGAGACGAACGATCTCGGCCAGGTCGTCGTCGCTGAACACCGGCGAGAAATTCAGCATCGGCAGGGAAATGGACTCGACGTCCCGCGCCAGCTTCAGCGCCACGTCGTGCGGCACGACGTCGGACATCTTCAAGGTGACGGCCAGCGCCCGTCGGACCAGTTCGGCGGCGTCGGCGGCCATGACCCGCAGGATGTCGGCGGCCACGGCGCGTTCTTCGTCGGTCAGTTGCTCACGGTCGATGGTGCGACAGAGCTTGTGTGCGGCGACCGCGCGCTCGTCCGCCGTGGCGCCCTTCAGCAGGGTCCGCAGATCCACGTCCGTCAGTGCTGCCCGTGTCGTACCCATCGCAATTCCCGCCCCGGCGTCGGCGACGCTGGGTTGATCATCAGTTGTTAAACTTAACGAAGACTGACCGGGGATTAACTCTCTCCCTTCACGGCCCGCAAAGGTCCCCGGGCTACCCTTCGCGCGCCTGAACGAGGGATCGCCGGTGCCTGACTCGCCTGACCTGCCCGCCCGAAGCACGCGCGGGAATGACGCCGTCACCCTGCAGTCGCTTGAGGCCCAGCGTGGGCTGCTGCCCTATGCGCTCGCGCTGTTCGGGGTCAGCCTGCCGATCTACGTCTGGGCGGGCAGCTTCGCACCCAACAGCGTCTGGATGGCCGCCAGCTTCGCGGTGTTCGCGATCAACTGGGGCGCATTCTACGCCGTGGTGAACTGGCTGAAGACCGACGAGGGCCAGGACGTCGCCCGGCGCGCGCGGGTGCAGATTCTCAGCGGCCTGCTCTGGTCCGGCGCCTGCGCCCAGGTGGCGGCCTTCGCCGAGGGCGCGGGCCCCGCGCGCGAGGCCTTGCTGATGGTGTCGGTGGCCGGCGCCGTGGCCTGTTTCTTTTTCACCGCACCATCTCTCGCCGGCCTGCTGATCATCGGCCCGGTCGCTGCGGCCACGCCGCTGATCGGCCTGTTCCGCCACGGCGAGAGCCGTCCGGAGGGCATGCTGGCCTGGGGCGCGCTGGCCCTGACCATGGCCCTGTGCCTGATCCTCAATCGCCTGCTGCGCGGACAGTTCGCCATGGCGGCGGAGCGCGAGGCGTTGATCCGTGAGCGGGCAACGTCACTCGACAAGGCCGAGCGGCTGGCGCGCTCCAAGTCCGACATCGTCTCGACCCTGAGCCACGAGATCCGCAATGGTTTGACCGGCGTGACGCATGTGCTGGCCGCCGCTGTCGGTCAGGGCGGCCGCGCGGCGCCCTCACGCGAACAACTGACCGCTGCGCTGGACGCCGCCCAGGACCTGGTCGCGGTGCTGAACGCCACGCTCGACTCCGAAACCGCCGAGGCCGGTCGGCTGACGCTCGACCGCGAGCCCTTCGACCCGGTGCGCCTGACCCGCGACCTGGTGCTGCTGAACCGGCCACACGCCGCCGCCAAGGGCGTCGAACTGGCTCTGCATGTCGAGCCGGAGCTTGACCATGCCGGTGTCGGCGCGGTGGTCGGCGACCTGACCCGCACACGGCAGGTGCTGGCCAACCTTATCGGCAACGCCGTCAAGTATACGGTCCGGGGCCGCATCGAGGCGCGCATCGAGCGGCGCGACGGCGTCATCGCCATCGCCATCGCCGACACGGGCCCTGGCCTGACATCTGACGAACTGGAGCAGGCCTACGAGCCGTTCCGCAGAGTGGAGCGCACGGGCGCCGGCATTCCAGGCGCCGGTCTGGGCCTGTCGCTGGCCCGCCAGCTGGCCGGCTTGATGGGCGGCGCCCTGAACGGCCAGAGCGCGCTGGGCGTGGGCAGCTGCTTTACCCTTGAGCTGCCGTGGAACGAGGCCGCGATCGCCCGGGGTGAAGACGGCGAGGCCTTTACCGCACCGGCCGTCCAGGCCCATGCCGGCCGGCCCCTGCGCGTGCTGGTGGCTGAGGACGACGCCCTGAACGCGGCCATGCTGCGGGCCATCCTCGAACAGCTGGGTCACCAGGTGGTCGGGGCCAACAACGGCCGCCGGGCGCTGGAGCTGGCGCAGCTGGCGGACTTCGACCTGCTGATGCTCGACGGTCGCATGCCGCAGATGGACGGCCCGGCCACCGCCGCCGCCATCCGGGGCCTGTCGACGGCCATCGCCAACGCCCCGATCATCGCGGTCATCGGCGGCGACGCCGATGAGGCCCGCGAGTGCCTCGATGCCGGCTGCGACACCGTCCTGCGCAAGCCCGTGACCGTCGCCGGAGTCGCCCGCGCCGTTGCCGACGCCTCCGCCCGTGTCCGCCAGATCGCCGAAGCGGTCCGTTCCGTGGCGTGACCCTTCCCCGGCCCTGCCCGGCCCTTCATGATGCCCGCCAACGCGATCAAGCGGGAGGATTGAGTTTGCTGGAAGGCCTGAGAGTCGTCGAACTGGCGAGCTACATCGCCGCCCCCGGGGCCGCGGGAATTCTCGCCGACTGGGGCGCCGAGGTAATCAAGATCGAAGCGCCGGCCGGTGATCCGATGCGCAACTTCTTCGACGGCCTGTCCGGTCCGGAACAGGGCAATCCGGTCTTCGAGCTCGACAATCGCGGCAAACGGGGCGTGGTGCTGGATATCTCGACGCCCGACGGGCGCGAGGCGGCGATACGGCTGGCGAAGACGGCCGACATCTTCCTGACCAACGTCCGGCCGGGCTCGCTCAAACGCGCGGGCCTCGACTTCCAGTCCCTCAAGGCCGTTCACCCGAGCCTGATCTACTGCAGCCTGACCGGCTATGGCCTGCAGGGCGCTGACGCGGACCGCGCGGGCATGGATGTGGCGGCCTTCTGGTCGCGCGCGGGTGTAGGGTCGATCACGGCGCCCAAAGGTGTGGACCCTTTCCCGATCCGCACGGCCATGGGTGATCACATCACCTCGCTGAGCACGGTCGCGGCCATCCTGGCGGCCGTGCACGAGCGGCACGGCACCGGCAAAGGTCGGCTGGTCGAGACTTCGCTGCTGCGCACAGGCGTCTATTCAATCGGCTCGGATATGGCGATCCAGCTGCGCTTCGGGAAGCTGGCCTCGACCCGGCCACGGACCCAGGCGGTGCAGCCGCTGGCCAACTTCTTCAAGACGGCCGACGGGCGCTGGATCTGCCTGCTGGTGCGCACCGGCGGCAAGGACTGGCCACAGATCGCCGCCGCCGTGGGCCGCCCGGAGCTCGTCGAGAACCCGCTGTTCGCCTCCAGCCGCGCCCGCCGCGAGAACGCCCCGGCGCTGGTCGAAATCCTCGACGCGGCCTTCGGCGCCTATGCCTATGAGGACATGGCCGCCCGGCTGGATGAGTACGACATTACCTGGGCGCCCTATCAGACGCCGGGCGAACTGACCCGCGATCCCCAGGCCGACGCGGCCGGCTGCTTCGTTCAAACCCCGGACGGCAAGGGCGGCAGCTTCCGGGCCCCCGCCTCTCCCGCCCGGTTCGAGGGCTATGACGACACGCCGAAGTCGGGCCCGCCGACACTGGGTCAGCACACGGACGAGGTCCTGCTGGAGCTGGGCTATTCGGCGGATGACGTGGCGGCGCTGAGGGCGTCCGGGGCCGTAGCCTAGCGGTCCTTGCTGGCGTCAGAGAGGACCCGCAACATCTCGGAGGTCAGCAGCGAGGAGCCGAGACTGCGGCGCCCGTCGCCACCGCTTCCGCCGCTGCTGTCGACACCCTGCGAGCCGCGCAGGATGAAGTCGACCAGCGCCTCCTGCTCGCGCGAGGCCTGATCAGAACGGCGCGCGCCGGCGTATTGCAGGAAGCCCTGGTCGGGCTGCACGGTCGGAACGGCCGCCCCGTCACCCGCTGTGCGCGTCAGGTTGTTGTAGACCTCGGCCACCGTCAGGGCCCGGCCGTCGCGATAGAAGATCGAGCGGTTGGCGGCGGCGGCGTCCGGGAACAGGGTCGCCGCGTTGGCGCCCGGATTGGACCGTGTCGACGTGATCAACCGGGCGGACCCTTGCGGGCCAAGGAAGTGGGCTGCGTACAGCTCGCCGGCGGTAGGCTGGCGGCCAATGCGGCCAGACAGGTAGGCGGCGTGGTCGCTGGCCAGCTCGCCGGCCATCAGCGAAGCGGCGTGCGGATCAAAGCGCAGGTTCATCACCGCCTTGCGGGCGTCATCGCCATTCACGCGATAGCGACCGTCGGCGCCACGGGTGATGAGGTCGGCATAGCGGGCGTAGCCGTACTTGGAACCATGCTGCTTGAGCGTGGACAGCCAGGTCTGCTCGACAAACTGGAACAGCCCGGCGGCTGACGAGGTCGGGGCCTTGGCGGCCGGGTTGTAGCCGCTCTCGCGATTGGCCGTGCGCATCAGGAAGGAGAAATCCACGCCTGTCGCCTGGGACGCGCGCTGGATGGCCGCCTCTACGACTCCCCTGATTCCCTGGACCGCCATGGACGGAGTCCTGCGCCGTCATGGTTAATCGCCGGTTAACCATGACGGCTCCGCTGGCCGGCGGGGTGGCCCGAATAAACGAACGTTCGTTGATTTTGCGGTCGTGGTCGCGAAATTCATTGCCGGTTCAACCAATCAAGGTGACGCTGCGTCAACCACAACGAGACCCAGGGAGGGTCGTCATGGTCGCTCAGCAGGTGCTTGCCTCCAACGCCGGGACGGGACGCCGCAAGCGCCTGTCGACCGGCTCAGCCGCCGCCGTCGGCCTTTCGGTCGCCGTGCACGTCGCAATCGGCGCCTATCTGGCCCTGGCGGCTTTCGACATCATCCCGCAACCCTTTGTCACCGAGCCCGAGCGGGACAGCCCGATCATCACCATCAAGCCCGAGCCGCCGAAGCCCATCCTTGACAGGGTCAAGCCGGTCGATCCCCCGCCGCAAAGCGCGACCGATCTGCATGATCCCGTAGCGACGCCGCCGACCACGGTGGAAACCCTTGCGGCCACGCCATCGTCGGACCCGGTCGTCGGCAGCGCACCGCTCACCGAGCTGGTCACCGGCCCCATCGTGATCGCCAGCGGCATCGACGTCCCGCAAACACCCCTCATTCGCCACCCTGAATGGGTCCGCAAACCCAACGCGGCGCAGATGGAGCGAGCCTTCCCGACGCGCGCGACCAATCTGGGCGTCGGCGGCACGGCGACACTGGCCTGCATCGTCGCGGCCGACGGCACGGTCGGCGGCTGTCAGGTCGTCTCGGAGGATCCGTCGGACTTCGCCTTCGGCAAGGCGGCCCTGAAACTGGCCCCCTACTTCCGCATGAAGCCACAGACCATCGACGGCAGGCCGGTCGACGGCGCGCTGGTCAGGATTCCTGTCCGGTTCGACGCCCCGCAGTAGCGAGAGCGGGGGCATGCACCTCAGTGCGTGTCCCCTGCCTCAATAGCTCTTCGGCAGGCCCAGCACCTTCTCGGCGATGAAGTTGAGGATCATCTCGCGGCTGACCGGCGCGATGCGGGCGATCATGGCTTCGCGGAAGTAGCGCTCGACGTCGTATTCCTTGGCATAGCCCATGCCGCCATGGGCCAGCAGCGAGGCCTCGCAGGCGCGGAAACCAGCTTCGGCGCCAAGGTATTTGCCGGCGTTGGCCTCCGCCCCGCAGTCGCGGCCGGCGTCGTAGAGGGCGGCGCCCTTGAAGGCCAGCAGATTGGCCGCCTCAAGCTCGGCCCAGGCCTTGGCCAGCGGATGCTGTACGCCCTGGTTCTGGCCGATCGGCCGGCCAAACACGATCCGCTCGTTGGCGTAGGTCGCCGCCTTGGCCAGCGCCGCGCGGCCCAGGCCCACCGCCTCGACGCCGAACAGCACCCGCTCGGGGTTCAGGCCGCTGATCAGATACTGGAAACCCTTGCCTTCTTCGCCGATCAGATCCTCGGCCGGGACCTGCAGGTCCTCGATGAAAAGCATATTACATTCAACGGCCTTGCGACCCATCTTCGGGATCGGCTTGGCGTCGATCCGGGCCCGGTCGAAGTCGGTGTAGAACAGGCTCAGCCCCTGCATCGGCTTGGCCGTCTGATCCTTCGGCGTGGTGCGGGCGATGATCAGGATCTTGTTGGCCCGCTGAGCCATGGTCGTCCACACCTTGCGGCCCGAGATCAAATAGCCATCGTTGGTGCGCACCGCGCGCGTCGTCAGGCTGGTGGTGTCGAGGCCGGAGTCGGGCTCGGTGATGCCGATGCATATCTTGTCCTCACCGGAGATCAGCCGGGGAATGGCGCTCTGTTTCAAGGCTTCTGAGCCGAACTTGGCGATGGGCATGGGGCCGAAGATGTTCAGGTGCATGGCGCTAGCGCCGGAGAAGCCCGCCCCGGACTCCGCCACCGCCTGCATCATGATCGCGGCCTCGGTCAGGCCCAGGCCCGCGCCGCCCAGCTCCGTGGGCATGGCTGTCCCCAGCCAGCCGCCGGCGGCCATGGCGGCGACGAAGGCCTCCGGGAAATCGCCGGTGTCGTCTGTGCGCCGCCAATACTCGGCGCCGAAGTCGGCACAGACCCGGGCGACACTGTCGCGGATCGCCTGCTGTTCGTCACTCAGCCAGAAGGTCATTGGCGCCGCCCTATCTGTTCTCGAACCGCCCCGGATCGAGCCGGGCGGCATAGGGACCGACATCCCCCTCCGTCACGCAAGCGGTGATGATCTTCGCCACCAGCGGCGCCAGCAGCCAGCCATTGCGCCGTGCGCCCACCGCCAGCAGGACGCCGTGATGACGGCCACGTCCCACCATGGGCAGACCGTCCGGGGTCGCCGCGCGAATGCCGGTAAGGGCCGTGACCCGCGCGGCCCCAACTACCGGGAACAGGC
>JBKJII010000111.1:0-2292 GCA_046598505.1 Caulobacter sp.
AAGAGCGACGAGCCTTACGAGGGATAGCGGCGTCGGGTTCCGGCGCCGCCGAAATCGTGGTATTACCAGCTCGCCGACAGGTAAGGATTTTTTCATGAGCTACGCGCTGACGAGCAAGGGCCAGGTCACGATCCCCAAGCGCATCCGGGAGTCACTCGGCGTCCAGCCGGGCGAGGCGGTGAACTTCCGCCTCAACGATCAGGGCGAGACCGTGATCGAGAAGGCCGGCGCGGATAAGCCCGCCGATGACCGCTTCGCCCGTTGGCGTGGCGCCTGGAAGGGGGGCATGACCACTGACGAGATCATGGCTCTGACGCGCGGCGAACCGGATTGACCTTCGTCGATACCAATGTGCTCCTCGACCTCCTGAAGGGCGATGCCGATTGGGCCGTCTGGTCCGAGCGGAGGTTGCGCGCGGCGGCCGCGCAAGGCCCGCTGCTCGCCACGGATGTCGTCTTCGCCGAACTCTGCGTAGGCGCTCCGTCGCTGGAGGAGGTCGAGCGCTTCCTTGGGTCCATCGGCGTCTCCGCCACCCCCTGTCCAGGACCCGGCCTGTTCCTCGCGGCAAAGGCATTTCTGGACTACCGCCGCCGCGGCGGCCTTCGCACCGGCGTCCTGCCGGATTTCTTCATCGGGGCCCACGCCGCCATCGTCGGCGCGCCGCTGCTGACCCGGGACCCAAGACGCCACCGGACCCATTTTCCAACCCTTGAGCTGATCGCGCCCTGACAGCCCGCTCCGGACTGAAAAGGCTTGCCTGAAAAGCGGTTTGCGACGAAACACCGCCCCCCATGGCCGCCCCGATCCTCGCCCTGAAAGACGTCCGTCTCGCTGACGGGGCGACCATGCTGTTCGACGGCGTCGACCTGGCGCTTGAGCCGGGCGTCCGCGCCTCGCTGGTCGGGCGCAACGGGGCGGGCAAGTCGACCCTGCTGCGCATGCTGGCCGGGCAGATCCAGCCTGACGCCGGCGACCGCTTCGCCAGCCCCGGCGCCCGCATGGTCTTCGTGCCCCAGGAGCCGACCATCACCGGCGCGACCCTGCTGGACTACGCCACCGCCGGCGGCGCCGCGACCCACGAGGCCGAGGCCGAGCTGATGGCCTTCGGCCTCGATCCGGCCAAGAGCACGCAGGGCCTCTCCGGCGGCGAGATCCGCCGCACGGCCCTGGCCCGCGGCTTTGCCGAACAGCCGGACGTCCTGCTGCTGGACGAGCCGACCAACCATATGGACATCTTCGCCATCCAGACGCTGGAAGAGCGGCTGGCGGCGATGCGCTGCGCGGCGCTGATCATCAGCCACGACCGGGCCTTCCTCGGGCGCGTCACCCGCCGCTGCTTCTGGCTGGAAAGCCGCAAGGTCCGCCGCCTCGACAAGGGTTTCGCGGCCTTCGACGAGTGGTCCGAACAGATCCTGGCGACCGAGGCTGACGAGTTTCGCCGTCTGAACAAGGCCCTTGAGCGCGAACAGCACTGGCTGGAACGCGGCGTAACCGGCCGCCGGGCCCGCAACGAGGGCCGCCGCCGCCGGCTGATGGACATGCGCCAGCAGAAGGCCACCATCCTGCGGGAATCCCGCGGCCAGCTCTCCATGGGCCTCGCCGCCGGCGACACCTCCGGCAAGCGGGTGGCCGAGGCCAAGGGTCTGTCGAAGGCCTTCGGCGACCGGGTCATCGTCCAGGGTTTCGCCACCCGCATCCAGCGCGGCGACCGGGTCGCCATCGTCGGTCCCAACGGCGCGGCCAACACGACCCTGGTCAAGCTGCTGCTCGGCGACCTGCCGGCCGACGCCGGCGAGATCAAGCTCGGGACCGGCCTGCAGATCGCCTACATCGACCAGGCCCGCGGCGAGCTGAAGGAGGGCCAGACCCTCTGGGACGTGCTGACCGACGGCGGCGGCGACCAGATCCTGGTCCGCGGCGCGCCCCGTCACGTGGCCGGCTACGCCAAGGAATTCCTGTTCCAGGACAAGCAGCTGCGCCAGCCGGTCTCCAGCCTGTCAGGCGGCGAACGCAACCGCCTGCTGCTGGCCAGGGCCCTCGCGCGGCCAGCCAACCTGCTGGTGCTGGACGAGCCGACCAACGACCTCGACCTGGAGACGCTGGACCTGTTGCAGGAGCTGCTGGCCGAGCACCCCGGCACCGTTATCGTGGTCAGCCATGACCGCGACTTTCTGGACCGTGTCGCCACCAGCGTGATCGCGCATGAGGGCGAGGGGCGCTGGCAGGAATATGCCGGCGGCTATTCCGACATGCTGGCGCAGCGCGGCGTGCCCGTCGGTGCGCCGGCGCAAG
>JBKJII010000176.1:0-1556 GCA_046598505.1 Caulobacter sp.
GACCTTGGCCCCGCCGACGATGCCGAGCACCGGCTTGACCGGCTTGCCGAGCGCCGCGTCGAGCATCTCCAGCTCGCGCCGCATGGCCAGGCCCGGGTAGGCCGGCAACAGGTGCGCGATCCCCTCGGTCGAGGCGTGGGCCCGGTGGGCGGCGCTGAACGCGTCGTTGACGTAGAGGTCGCCGATGGCCGCCAGCTCGGCGACGAAGGCCGGATCGTTGGTTTCCTCGCCGGGATGGAACCGCAGGTTCTCCACCAGCGCCACGCCGCCGTTCTCCAGTCGCGTCACCGCCGTGATCGCCGCCTCGCCGATGCAGTCGTCACCGAACGCGACCGGCTGTTCCAGCAGGGCCGACAGGGGCTCGACCACGGGCCTGAGGCTCATCTCCGGCACCCGCTTGCCCTTGGGCCGGTCGAAGTGGGCCAGCAGGATGACCTTGGCGCCCTTGCTCGACAGATACCGGATCGTCGGCAGGGCCGAGCGCAGGCGGGTGTCGTCGGTTATCTGCCCCCCCTCCATCGGCACATTGAAGTCCACCCGCACCAGCGCGCGCTTGCCGGCGAGATCAGCGGTTTCGAGGGAGCGGAAGGTCATGGGTGCGGAAAGGCCTAAAAGACGTCGAAACTGGTCTTTGCGGAAAGGAATGCCTGCGTCGCAATGAAGATCAGCGCTACGGGCAGGCCCCACTTTGTAACGGCGCGGCCCGGACCGCTGAGGTCGGCGCGCCGAAGGTAGAGACGCCAACATGCAACCCAGACTGCCGCGAGCGCAAACACGGCGACGGAAACCAGAAGGTTTGATGCATCGAACGTGTCCAGCGCGTACCAAGTCGCCGTGCCGGCCGTGAGCCACAGACTGAAGATGACCTGACCGGTCAACCAGCCGATTGGCAGGGTGAGCAGGCCGAGCAGCCCCATCGGCCACCAAGGCGTCATCCCTTCCGAAGGCCTCGCGCCCCGCTTGGCGCGGTTGCCGGCGAGACCAGCGGTTTCGAGGGAGCGGAAGGTCATGGGTGAATCCTACTCGGTCGGCGGATAGAGCTGGGCGTCGGTCACCGGATCAACCAGACGCACGATCTCGGATGTGAGGACGACGTCGACCGCCTCTCCCGGATGCCCGGGCGAGATATTGGTGGAGATGTGTTCCCAGCCGACGCCCATGTCACGACCAGCTGCGATGTCGAAGACCCGAAGGACCAAACCAGTCTTCAGTTCGACGAGCGTCAGGCTGCCGTCCCGGGATTCCAGGATCTCGACAATCTCGATTCCGTGTCCGGGGACAATCGCTCCCATTCCCTGCGGCAGGTAGCGGGAGCTCATGATCAGAGGAACTTCGCCATCACCAGCGCCGTGTCGCTCATGCGGGTCGCGAAGCCCCATTCGTTGTCGTACCAGCTGAGCACCCGGGCCAGTTTGCCGTCGACGACCTGGGTCTGCTTCAGGGCGGCCGTGGAGCTGGCCGGGACGTGGTTCAGGTCCATCGACACCAGCGGCTCGGTGGTGGTCGCCAGCACGCCCTTCATCGGGCCGGCGGCGGCGGCCTGCAGCGCGGCGTTG
>JBKJII010000109.1:0-5766 GCA_046598505.1 Caulobacter sp.
TCATCAGAGGGCGCCCCGTGGTCGAAGCCCAGCCAACTGGTCACCAGCCCGCCCCAGTCGCCGCCCTGGGCGAGGTAGCGGTCGTAGCCGAGCACCTGGGTCATCAGTGTGTTGAACAGCGTCGCCGTCAGCCGCTGCCCCATCGGCCGGGTCGGCTTGGACGAAAAACCGAACCCCGGCAGGCTGGGCACCACCACATCGAACGCGTCCGCCGGATCGCCGCCGAATCGCGAGGGGAAGGCCAGCTTCTCGATACTGGCCCAGAACTCGTAGTGGCTGCCCGGCCAGCCGTGGGTCAGCAGCAGCGGACGCTTGCCGCCCGCCTCACCGACCACATGGACGAAGTGCAGGTCGAAGTCGCCGACCCGGGCGGTGAACTGCGGAAACCGGTTCAGCTCGGCGACCGCCGCCTGCCAGTCATAGTGGTCCGCCCAGTAAGCACAGGTCTCCTCGAGGAACGCCGCGTCGCAGCCATAGAGCCAGCCGTCGTCGACCGCCGGCGCCGGCGGCCAGGGATAGTGCCGCACCTGGTCCAGCACCCGGCGCACATCGGTCTCGGACCAGTCGACGGTGAAGGGTTTGGGCTGGGTCATGATCGGGCTCCGTGCGTCCTTCGAGACGCGATCCCGAGGGATCGCTCCTCGGGATGACGCAAAGGGTTGGGCTTCAATTCCGGTCGTCATGGTGAAGAGCGCTCGAAGAGCGCGTCTCGAACCACGCACCCCTTCCCCCACGACCGTCAAGCGTCAGGCTTGAGCCCCCGCAGGATGGTCTGGAAGGCCTCGCGGCGCAGGGCGGAGGGGTCGATGTCCGGCGATAGCTTGCCGGCCATCTGCAGCACCAGCCCGCCATGCAGCGCCGCCCAGAGCATATGGGCGATCATCATCGGATCGCCCCTGGCCTGCCCTGACGCGACCAGACCTTCGGCATGGCGGGCCATCATCGTCCTCGCCCGCGATGACGCTTCCACGAGCTCGGGGTATTCTGTCTCGTTCGGCTGGGAGAAATCGAACATCAGGCGGTAGGCGTCGGGATTGCCGAGCGCGAACCGGACGTAAGCCCGGCCGGTCGCCTCAGACTGCATGGCCGGGTCAGCCAGCCCGGCCGTCGCCTGCTCCATGGCTGTCGCGAAACGGGCGAAGCCGCTGGCCCGCACAGCGGCCAGGATGGCGTCCTTGTCCTTGAAATAGCGGTAGGGCGTCATCGGACTGACCCCGAGCTCGGCGGCCAGCTGGCGCATGGTCACCCCGTCCGGGCCCCGCTCACCGAACAGCCGCTCCGCCGCAGCGATCAGCCGCTCGCGGAAGTCGGCGACGTCGGTATCGGAGAGAAGGCGGGGCATGGACTGTTGGACTCGGAAGCTCTGGCAGATTTACACTGTACGCCTAACACAGGACAAGGACGCGGGACATGGCGGCGCAAGGCTGGGACTTTATCGTCAACCGGAGCGATCTCCACGAGACCCGGGTCGCGCCGGTCGACGTACCGGCGCCGGCCGACGGCGAGGTGCTGTTTCGGGTCGAGTCCTTCTCGCTGACGGCCAACAACGTGACCTACGCGGTGGCCGGGGACCAGATCGGCTACTGGCGGTTCTTCCCCCAGCCGGACGGCTGGGGCTGCATTCCGGCCTGGGGCTACGGCGTGGTCGAGGCTTCGGCCCATCCCGACTTCACCCTCGGCGAAAGATTCTACGGCTACTGGCCGATGGGCAGCCATGTCCTGTCCACGCCCCGCCGCAGCAAGACCGGCTTCGTCGAAACGGCGGCCCATCGCGCCGACCTGCCCGCCGCCTACAACGGCTATGTCGAGGCCCCCGCCGACGCACCGCACCAGGACGAGCGGGCCCTGCTCAACCCGCTGTTCATGACCAGCTTCCTGCTCGACGACCTGCTGACCGACAACGCCCTGTTCGGGGCGAGATCGGTGATCCTGACCAGCGCCTCCAGCAGAACCGCGCTGGGTCTGGCGCATCTGTTGAAAACCCACGGCGGAACGACGGTCGTGGGCCTCACATCCCCCCGCAACAAGGCCTTCGTGGAGAACCTCGGCGTCTACGACCAGGTGGTGCTCTATGACGACATCGCTTCCGCCCCGGTCGCCACACCGGCGGTGCTGGTGGATTTCGCCGGCGACCCGAAGCTGGTCGGGGCAATCCATCGCCGGTTCGCCGACGAGCTCGCCTACAGCTGCCTCGTCGGCATCACCCACTGGGGCCAGGCGCCCGAGGGCGGCGCCCTGCCCGGGCCCAGGCCGATCTTCTTCTTCGCTCCCGACCGGATCGTGAAGCGGCGGCAGGACTGGGGTCCTGGCGGGCTGGAGACGCGCTATGCGCAGGCCTGGGCCGGATTCGTCGCCGACGCGCCGCGCTGGCTGACACTCAAGCATCTCTCCGGCGCGCAGGCGCTGCAGACGGCCTTCCTCGACGTACTCGACGGCAAGACCGTCTCCAGCGAAGGCCTGATCATCCGGCCCTGACCGACCGCCCCGATCAGCCTGTGCCTTCGTCGGCGGCCATCATCTCGCGGGTGATGCGGTAGGCGCCGTCCAGATAGGCGACGATCTCGCGCGCGCCCGGATGGTCGAACGCTGAAAACCGCGCCCGCAGCGAGGCGACCGTGTCGGCCTCCATCCGGTCCAGTCCGGTGAGCTGCAGCACCAGCAGCCGACCGTGCACCGTCGCGCCCAGCGCGTCGCCGAGCACGATCCGCGCCGCCTCGGCCATGGCCGCGCCGTACTGGTAGGTCTCCCCGTCGCGGTAGCTGGCCGACAGCGTCAGCGCCGGGATCCGCGTCAGGATCGGCTGAAGGGCCGGGTTCACGGCATGGCCGGCAAGGTGAGCGCCAATCGCCGCCGGCCGTCCCGTGAAGGCCCGCAGGTGCAGGAAGTTGGACATCCGCGGCCCGTCATTGACCGGATAGTTGTCCCACAGCACCGGCTTGCGCCGCAGCTGCCCGGCGACCCGTTCCAGATGGCCGGGACTGACCTCGATCGAACAGACTTCCTCGCCGGTCCAGAACACGCCGATGGCGGGATCGAGCGCCGCGCCGAAAGTCTCCAGATAGTCGGCGGGGCGATCGCCGAAGAACCGGTCCAGCACCGGGTCGTCGGTGTAGTAGGTCGGGCAGACGATTACCCGGCTGGCCTTCGTCCGCGCCGCGATCCAGTGCAGGATGTCGGCCTGGCTGTGCGCCAGATCGGGCAGGTCGCCGCGCATGTCGTCGAACAGGATGCCCAGGTCGTCGACCCCGATGGCGTCCAGCCAGTCCAGCTTGCGCGCCAGGTCCGCCTTCGCCGCGTCGCCGAAGTCGCGATAGAGCTCGAACGGGCTCAGCCCCACCCCGAACCGCACGCCCTGCGCCCGGCAGTGGGCCGAAAAACGGGTCAGCGCCTCGGTCTCGGCGGCGGGATGGTCCTCCCGCCAGCGCTTGCGCAGGAAGGCGTCGGCCTTGGGCGCGTACATGTAGAACCGGTAGCCGTGCGGCGCGAGGAACGTGACCTGCCCGGCCCGCTCGGCCCAGCTCCACGGCTTGCCGTAATAGCCCTCGATGATGCCGAGTTCAGGCGTCAAACGATCTCTCCCGTGACTGCTTGACCGAACCTACGGCCGTTCGACTTTCAGGCATACCCGGGGCGCGCCGCTGCGGTCGCTCCCCCAGGGAGAGCAACAGGCCGAAATCGCCCTCCCACAAATGAGGGCTTGCCAAGCCGGGTTCGAGCGCTCAATAATTTACATCGTAAATAACAAGCGCCCCCGGGAGGCCGCCATGGACCGTGATGTTCGCGTGAACCCCTATCTGGCCGGCGCCTTCGCGCCGATCCGGTCGGAGGACGATTTCGAGCTCGAGGTCGTCGGCGAGATCCCCGCCGGCCTGCGCGGCGCCCTTTACCGCAACGGGCCGAACCCGCAGTTCGACCCGCGCGACCCCAACCACCACTGGTTCGCCGGCGACGGCATGATCCACGGCTTCTGGGTCGAGGGCGGCAAGGTCAGCTACCGCAACCGCTACGTCCGCACGCCAAAATGGGAAGCCGAGAACAGGGCCGGCAAGTCGCTGTTCGGCACCTTCGGCAACCCGATGACCACCGACCCCGAGGTGTTCGGCAAGGTCGACTCGGGCGTGGCCAACACCAACATCGTCTGGCACGGCGGCCGCCTGCTGGCGCTGGAGGAAGGCCACGAGCCCTTCGGCCTGAACCCCGACACCCTGGAGCCGACCGGCTACCAGCCGTTCGGCGGCAAGGTCACGGCCCACCCCAAGGAAGACCCGGTCACGAAGGACCTGGTGTTCTTCGGTTACGCCGACGCGCCCATGCCGTTCTCGCCGAACGTCAGCTACGGCGTCATGGGCGCGGACGGGACGCTCAAGCGCCGCGATACTTTCCAGGCGCCCTACTGCTCGATGATCCACGACTTCATGGTCACCGGCAGCCACGTGCTGTTCCCGATCCTGCCGCTCAGCGGCAGCATGGAGCGGGCGATGAAGGGTCTGCCGCCCTTCGCCTGGGAGCCGGAGAAACCTGCCCTGGTCGGCGTCATGGGTCGCGACGCGTCGGTGGACAGCATCCGCTGGTTCCAGACCGAGGCCTGTTACGTCTTCCATGTGATGAACGCCTGGGACGAGGACGGCAAGATCGTCGCCGACGTGATGAAATACGCCAACGCGCCCCTGTTCCCGCTGGCGGACGGCAGCCGCGGCAAACAGGCCGGGGCCTATCTGGTGCGCTGGACCTTCGACCTGACCGGCGCCTCGGACGTGATCAAGGAAGAGCAGCTCGACGACCTGCCGGGCGAATTCCCCCGCTATGACGAGCGCTTCACCTTCAAGGCCAACCGCCATGGCTGGTTCGCCGGCCAGACCACCAAGCCTGGCGATATCCGCACCAACCTGCTCAGCCATATCGACCTGATCACCGGCAAACGCACGGACTGGAGCAGCGGCGCGGGCGATGCCGTCGGCGAACCGGTCTTCGTGCCCCGCTCGCCGGATGCGCCCGAAGGCGACGGCTGGATCGTGGCGGTCCAGTACCTGGCCGACGAAGGCCGCAGCGACTTCGTTGTGTTCGACGCCCAGGCCATGGACAAGGGCCCGATCGCCCGGGCCCGCGTGCCGCGCCGGGTGCCGCTGGGCTTCCACGGGAATTGGGTGGGCAACTGATGCCCCCCAGCAGCCGGAGGCCCCTTTAAGGGTTTGGTTGCCGTAATCGGCGACCTTGGCGTTGATGACTGCGCCATTTCACAGTGTCGAGGTGCTCGACTGGGCCGCCCTGTCGGGCCAGGACCGTGCGTTCTGGCGCGCCTGGCGTACCGCCAACCCTCAGCTCTCGGCGCCTTTTCATGCTCCGGAGTGGATCGACGCTGTCCATGCGATCAGGGGAGACGTCCTCGTCGCCCGATTCAGTCAGGGAAACGCCCTCGTCGGCCTGCTGGCCTTTCACCGGGATGCGATCGGGGTCGGCCGGCCCGTTGGCGCGCCGCTTTGCGACGCGTTCGGCGTCATCGCGGATCCGGCGGCCGACCTGGACGCCATAGACGTCGCGGGCGCGCTTTCGACGGCAATTCTGAAATTCGAGGGAGCGCCCCCGGATGATCCAGTGCTTCGCGCCCATGCGACGACGCAAGAAGCCGCCTACACCATCGACCTGGCTGAAGGGTATGACCGGTTCATCGAAGACCTTGAGCGGACGCACCCCAAGGTCATGCGCAACCTGGGTGCTCGCCGGCGCAAACTGCAACGCGAGCGTCTGTCGGTGGAGTTTCGACCCGAC